>JAHECE010000164.1 GCA_024641895.1 Actinomycetales bacterium | reverse complement strand
CCACCACCCCAAGGCAACCCGCCCCTGTGCGCAGCGCTCGCGCGCCCCGCGAAGCGCCCCCGCACGCCTGCCGGCCCCGGCGAGCGGGCCATCAACGCCCCGCAGCCCGGCTGTGTGGCGGCATGCCCTTCAGCAGGCTCGTGGGGTGCGGCTGACGCCAGGCGTGCGTGGTGCTCGGGGCGGCGCCGAGTCGGTAGAGGAAAGTCGCGGCCGCCGCGGAAGTATCGACCCGCGCCGCGGCCGACCGCGGGTTAGCCTCCTGTGAGGTCGCCTGCGGCCGACGCACGCCGGGCAGCGACGCCCGTACCGCCCTGAGCTCCCGGGAGAGCACATGACCGACCGGATCACCGCGGACGAGTTCCGTGCGGCAGACGGGGTGGGCGACTGGACGGTCGTGGAAGACGTCGCGCACGCCGTCTTCCGCACCGGCTCCTTCGCGGCGGGCGTCGCCCTGATCGATCGGATCGGGGTTCTGGCCGACGCCGCGAACCACCACCCGGATGTCGACCTTCGGTACCCGTCGGTCACCGTCCGGCTCACGACCCACGACGCCGGCGGACTGACGGTGAAGGACGTGGCGCTCGCGAGGGCGGTCTCGCAGCTCGCCGACGATCTCGGCGTGTCGGCGCAAAAGGCGTGATTCGCGGGCGCCGGGCTGAGGGCGGTCGCCGCCCGCGACGCCGTGGCCTGCGGCGACGTTTGAGGTTGCCTCTCCGCGCGTCTCATCATGCGGACGGTGATTCCGCTGGGTGATACCTGGGACTTTGGGCGTGTCTGCGGGCCTGCTGGCCTGTAATGTGGCGGTCATGCACAGGAGGTTCGTACTCGTACGCCAGCGCGCTGACGGCGCTGTCGTCTGACGACCGAACCCGTCTGCGCGCCCCTCGAGACGACCTCCGTCGATCCGGGGGGCATTTCTCTGCCCGGAGAGGACGTCGTCGTCCCGATCAGCTAGCGCGCTAGCCCGATAGCGCGACCACAGCCCGACACACAGCAACAGGAGAGAACGATGGCCAAGGGTCCTCATCCCGCACCGCCACGCGTCGCCTCCAGGTCCGGCGAGCATCCGATGACCGCGCCTCTGAGCGCGGCACCGGCTCTCAGTCCGCAGATCTCGGAGCCTGCGACCGGGGCCCAGAGCCTCGTGCGCTCGCTCGAGTCCGAGGGTGTCGAGGTGATCTTCGGTCTCCCGGGTGGCGCGATCCTGCCCGCGTACGACCCCTTGTTCGACTCGACGAAGCTGCGCCACATCCTCGTCAGGCACGAGCAAGGTGCCGGCCATGCCGCGTCTGGCTACGCCCACGCGACCGGCCGAGTCGGGGTCTGCATGGTGACGTCGGGACCGGGCGCCACCAACCTCGTGACGCCGCTCGCCGACGCCAACATGGACTCGATCCCGATGGTCGCCATCACGGGTCAGGTCGCGGCGGCGATGATCGGGACGGACGCCTTCCAGGAGGCGGACATCGTCGGCACGACGATGCCGGTCACGAAGCACTCCTTCCTCGTCACCGATGCGGCCGACATCCCGCGGCGCATCGCGGAGGCCTTCCACATCGCAGCGACGGGCCGTCCGGGTCCGGTGCTCGTCGACATCGCCAAGAGTGCGCTGCAGACGCAGACCACCTTCTCGTGGCCGAACGAGCTGGACCTGCCTGGGTACCACCCGACCCTCAAGCCGCACGCGAAGCAGGTGCGTGAGGCGGCACGACTGCTCGCCACCTCGCGCCGGCCGGTCCTGTACGTCGGTGGCGGTGTCATCCGGGCAGGTGCGAGCGAGCTCCTGCGCGCGCTCACCGACCTGTCCGGTGCGCCCGTCACGACGACCCTGATGGCTCGGGGCGCGCTCCCTGACTCGCACCCGCAGCACCTCGGCATGCCGGGCATGCACGGGACCGTCGCCGCTGTCGCAGCGCTCCAGAAGGCCGACCTGATCGTGGCCCTCGGCGCGCGCTTCGACGACCGAGTCACGGGCAAGCTGTCGAGCTTCGCGCCGCACGCCACGATCGTCCACGCGGACATCGACCCCGCGGAGATCTCCAAGAACCGCCACGCGGACGTGCCGATCGTCGGCGACCTGAAGGACGTCCTGGCCGACCTGACGACCGAGCTCGCGCGGGAGCACCAGCAGCACGGCCTGCCCGACCTCGAGGCCTGGTGGCGCCAGCTCGACGAGTGGCGGACCACCTATCCGCTCGGCTGGACGCCCACGGACGACGGCCTGCTCGCGCCTCAGTACGTCATCAGTCGCCTCGGTGAGGTCGCGCCGTCGGACACGATCTACGTCTCCGGCGTCGGGCAGCACCAGATGTGGGCCTCGCAGTTCATCAAGTACGAGCACCCCAACACCTGGATCAACTCGGGCGGACTCGGCACGATGGGCTTCGCCGTGCCGGCGGCGATGGGCGCCAAGGTCGGCATGCCGGACCGGACGGTCTGGGCGATCGACGGCGACGGCTGCTTCCAGATGACGAACCAGGAGCTCGCGACCTGCGCGCTCGAGGGCATCCCGATCAAGGTGGCCCTGATCAACAACTCGTCGCTCGGCATGGTCCGGCAGTGGCAGACGTTGTTCTACGACTCGCGCTACTCCCACACCGACCTGCACACCGGTCACCAGACGCGGCGGATCCCGGACTTCGTGGCACTCGCCGAGGCCTACGGGTGCGTCGGAATGCGGTGTGAGTCCGCCGCCGACGTCGACGCCACGATCGAGCGAGCGATGGAGATCGATGACCAGCCCGTCGTCGTCGACTTCACCGTGAGCCGCGACGCGATGGTCTGGCCGATGGTGGCCGCCGGCGTCCCGAACGACGACATCCAGTACGCACGCGGGATCACCCCCGCGTGGGACCGCGACGAGTGAGTGGGGTAGCAAACGATGAGTAGGCACACCCTGTCCGTCCTCGTGGAGAACAAGCCCGGCGTCCTGACGCGCGTCGCGGCCCTCTTCGCCCGGCGGGCGTTCAACATCCACTCCCTGGCCGTCGGCCCGACGGAGCACGAGTCGATCTCCCGGATCACGGTGGTGGTGGATGTCGATGACCTGCCCCTCGAGCAGGTGACCAAGCAGCTCAACAAGCTGGTCAACGTGCTCAAGATCGTCGAGCTCGAGCCCGGCTCGTCGGTCCAGCGCGAGCTGCTGCTCGTCAAGGTGCGCGCTGACGACGCGACGCGGACGGCGGTCCTGCAGGTCGTTGAGCTCTTCCGCGCTCACGTCGTGGACGTGAGTCCCGACGCCGTGACGATCGAGGCCATCGGCGGGCCGGAGAAGATCTCCGCCCTCCTGTCTGTCCTCGAACCGTACGGTGTGCGTGAGATCGTGCAGTCCGGCATGGTCGCGATCGCGCGAGGTGGCCGGTCCATGACGGACCGAGCCCTTGAGCGCGTCGCCAGGACCGCCTAGACCGAGAACGTCACACCGACCCACCTTTGAACCGAGGAGAAGACACAGTGGCTGAGCTGTTCTACGACGACGACGCCGACCTGTCCATCATCGCCGGCCGCAAGGTCGCCGTGATCGGCTACGGGAGCCAGGGCCACGCGCACTCGCAGAACCTTCGCGACTCGGGCGTCGACGTCCGAGTCGGTCTGCGCGAAGGCAGCGCGTCGCGAGCCAAGGCGGAGGAGGCCGGCCTGCGTGTGGTCGGTGTCGCCGAAGCCGTGCAGGAGGCTGACGTCGTCGTCATCCTCGCGCCGGACCAGGTGCAGCGGTTCCTCTACGCCGACGACATCGCGCCGAACCTCAAGGACGGCGCGACGCTCGTCTTCGGCCACGGCTTCAACATCCGGTACGGCTACATCACCCCGCCGTCCGGCGTCGACGTGATCATGGTCGCCCCGAAGGGTCCCGGGCACCTCGTGCGTCGCGAGTACGTCGACGGCCGGGGCGTCCCGGCGATCGTCGCCGTGCACCAGGACGCGACGGGGAACGCATGGCCGACCGCCCTGTCCTACGCGAAGGCGATCGGCAGCCTGCGCGCCGCCGGCATCAAGACGACCTTCTCGGAGGAGACGGAGACCGACCTCTTCGGCGAGCAGGCCGTGCTCTGCGGCGGCGCGTCGCAGCTCGTGATGTACGGGTTCGAGGTGCTCACCGAGGCTGGCTACCAGCCCGAGGTCGCGTACTTCGAGTGCCTGCACGAGCTCAAGCTGATCGTCGACCTCATGGTCGAGGGCGGCATCGCGAAGCAGCGCTGGAGCATCTCCGACACGGCCGAGTACGGCGACTACATCTCCGGGCCGCGGGTCATCGACCCGCACGTCAAGGAGAACATGAAGGCCGTTCTCAAGGACATCCAGGACGGGACCTTCGCCGGCCGCTTCATCGCCGACCAGGACGCGGGCGCACCCGAGTTCAAGGCGCTGCGCGCCAAGGGCGAGCAGCACCCCATCGAGGCGACGGGCCGCGAGCTGCGCAAGCTGTTCGCGTGGGTGAAGCCCTCGGACAGCGACTACGTGGAGGGAAGCGCCGGACGCTGACGGAGTCGGTCCCGACGAAGGAGGGGCCGGCGTAGTCAGCGGGAGGTACTTCCGGACCCTGAACGTGGAGGGAAGCGCCGGACGCTGACGGAGTCGGTCCCGACGAAGGAGGGGCCGGCGTAGTCAGCGGGAGGTACTTCCGGACCCTGAACGTGGAGGGAAGCGCCGGACGCTGACCGGAGGGAAGACCCGGGGGAGGGCGAGGTAGGGCCGAGGTACGAGGGCCCTGCGGTAGCCCCGCGCCGGGGCTTCCCGCATAAAGACAGACGGACCACCAGAACGAAGCGAAAGATCCGGCTCGCCAGACGAGCCGGATCTTTCGTTTTGCGGACACCCGGTCGAGGAACGAGGGGTGCTTCGGGGGCGACCAGATGGATGGCGCGGCGAGACGGCGCGCCGCCCCGCGAGCCACGGCGCTACGATCCGCCACATGACGTCGAGCATCGATCTGGCAGTTGTCGCGGGTGACGGAATCGGTCCCGAAGTGGTCGCTGAGGGCCTCAAGGTCCTCGACGCCGTCCTCGCGGGCAGCGGGATCAGCGTCGCCACGACGTCCTACGACCTCGGTGCGGCGCGGTGGCACGCCACCGGCGACACTCTCACCGATGAGGACCTGCAGGCGATCGCCAAGCACGACGCGATCCTGCTGGGCGCGATCGGCGACCCGAGCGTTCCCAGCGGTGTCCTCGAGCGCGGTCTGCTGCTCAAGCTGCGCTTCGCGCTCGACCACTATGTGAACCTGCGTCCGTCGCGCATCTACCCCGGCACGGACACCCCGCTCGCAGACCCGGGCGAGGTGGACTTCATCGTCGTGCGTGAGGGCACCGAGGGCCCGTACGTCGGCAACGGTGGCGCGATTCGTGTCGGCACGCCGCACGAGGTCGCCAACGAGGTCAGCGTCAACACCGCGTTCGGCGTCGAGCGCGTCGTGCGGGACGCGTTCGCGCGGGCAGCCGCACGCCCCCGCAAGAAGCTCACCCTCGTGCACAAGCACAACGTCCTGGTCTACGCGGGGCACCTGTGGCGGCGGACCGTCGACGCGGTCGGCGCCGAGTTCCCCGACGTCACGGTCGACTACCTGCACGTCGACGCCGCGACCATCTTCATGGTCAAGGACCCCTCACGCTTCGACGTCATCGTCACGGACAACCTCTTCGGCGACATCATCACCGACCTCGCTGCCGCGATCACGGGCGGGATCGGCCTGGCCGCGTCGGGTAACGTGAACCCGGACCGGAAGTTCCCGAGCATGTTCGAGCCCGTGCACGGCTCGGCGCCGGACATCGCGGGCCAGGCCAAGGCGGACCCGACGGCGACGATCTCGTCCGTCGCGCTGCTGCTGCGTCACCTCGGGCACGACGGGGCTGCGGACAGGATCGACGCCGCGGTCGTCGCGGACATCGCCGAGCGGGGCACCGCGCCGAGGAGCACGAGCGAGGTCGGCGACGCGATCGCCGCGCGCGTAGCGGGCTGACCGTCGTCGCGGCGCGCCCGGTGCGC
>JAHECE010000163.1 GCA_024641895.1 Actinomycetales bacterium | reverse complement strand
GACGGCGGACGCCCAGGCCTCCTGCTTCGCCGTCGCCGTCGGGATCTCTGCGCGTGCAGCCGCCGCCGAACGGCGACCGGTCGCCGTGTCGTCCCGCGCGAGCTCGGCATCGACGGCTGCCCCGTCGGCCGCGCCGGCGGCGACGAGCGACGCGAGCAGCTCCCAGCGCAGGTCGGTGTCGACGGTCAGCCCCGGCAGGGCCCCGGCCTCGCCCTCGAACCAGCCCCGGACGACGTCGAGCTGCGCGGCCGTGCCGGCTCGGGACGCCACGGCCTTGACGAGCTGGAGCTGCGTGTCCGAGCCGGGGGTGGCGGCGCGGGCGAGCGCGATGAGGCGGTCGGCGGCGGCCTGCGCAACCTCGGCCCGGCGCTCGGGGGCCACGTACAGGTCGATCGTCATCGCCAGCTGCCGCAGCAGGACGAGGATCACGGTCGAGTCGGACTCGGCGTCCACGTTGCGCAGGACGAGTTCGACGAACTGCGCGGCGGACCACTCGGCATCCCGCGTCATGTCCCACGTGGCGGCCCAGACCAGCGACCTCGGCAGGGAGTCCTCGAAGCCCCGCAGGTGGTCCACCGCCGTCGCGAGCGAGCGCTCGTCGAGCCGGATCTTGGCGTAGGCGAGGTCGTCGTCGTTCACGAGCACGAGGTCCGGGACCGGTCGGCCGACCAGGTCGGGTACCTCCGTTCGGGCGCCGTCGACGTCGAGCTCAGTGCGGTAGGTGCGCACGAGGGTGCCGTCGTCGGCCACGTCGTAGGTGCCGATCGCCAGCCGGTGGGGCCGCTGGACGGGGTGCTCCGCGGGGACCTCCTGCCGGACGGCGAACGACGTGATCACCTCCGCGCCGTCGGCGCCGGCCGCCGTGCCGATCGCCGGGCGCAGGAGCGTCACGCCCGCGCGCTCGAGCCAGCGCTCGGACCATGCCGTCAGGTCGCGCCCGCTCGTCGACTCGAGCTCGGTGAGCAGGTCTCCGAGCTCCGTGTTCCCGTAGGCGTGCTTGCGGAAGTACTGCCGGACGCCGGCCAGGAAGGCGTCCCGGCCGACCCAGGCCACGAGCTGCTTGAGCACCGAGGCGCCCTTCGCGTAGGTGATGCCGTCGAAGTTCACCTGGACGTCCTGCAGGTCCCGGATCTCGGCGACGATCGGGTGCGTCGACGGCAGCTGGTCCTGGCGGTACGCCCAGGACTTCTCGAGCGAGGAGAACGTGGTCCACGACGACGTCCACCGGGTGGCCTCCGCGGCCGCGAGCGTCGAGGCGTACTCGGCGAAGGACTCGTTCAGCCAGAGGTCGTTCCACCAGCGCATGGTGACGAGGTCGCCGAACCACATGTGCGCGAGCTCGTGCAGGATCGTCACCGCCCGGCGCTCGACCGTCGCTTCGGGCACCTTCGACCGGAAGACGTAGTTCTCAAGGAAGGTCACCGCGCCGGCGTTCTCCATCGCGCCCGCGTTGAACTCCGGGACGAAGAGCTGGTCGTACTTCTCGAACGGGTACGGCAGGTCGAACGCCTGCTCGTAGAACGCGAAGCCGGCTCGGGTGATCTCGAGCACGTTGTCGGCGTCGAGATAGGGCGCCAGGGACCTGCGGCAGAAGACACCCAGGGGGATCGTGCGCCCGTCGCTGCTCGTGAGCTCACCGCTCTCGCGGTGGTACGGACCGGCGATGACGGCCGTGACGTAGGACGACAGCCGCGGCGTCGGCGTGAACTCCCAGGTGGCACTGTCCGCCGGGCCCGCGGTCGGCGCGGGTTCGGGGGTCGGGGAGTTCGAGACCACGGTCCAGTGCGACGGCGCGGTCACGGTGAAGGCGAAGGTCGCCTTGAGGTCCGGCTGCTCGAAGACGGCGAAGACGCGCCGAGAGTCCGGCACCTCGAACTGCGTGTACAGGTAGACCTCGTCGTCGACGGGGTCGACGAACCGGTGCAGCCCCTCGCCGGTGTTCATGTAGGCGCAGTCGGCCACGACCCGCAGCTCGTTGCGGGCCTCGAGCCCGTCGAGGGCGATGCGCGAGTCGGCGACCACGGCGGCGACGTCGAGCGCCCGGCCGTTGAGGACCACCTCGTGCACGTCCGCGGCGATGAGGTCGATGAACGTGCTCGTCCCGGGTGCGGCCGTGAAGGTGACCGTCGTCGTCGAGGCGAAGGTGTGCGGGCCGGCGGTCAGGTCGAGCCGGACGTCGTAGTGCTCGACGGCGACGGTCGCGGCGCGCTCGCGCGCCTCGTCGCGGGTGAGGTTCTCTCCGGGCACGCTTGACTCCTCACGCGGGGCGCATCAGCCGGCGCCACGACTGGGTAGGCCTGTGGACTGCGGCGATCCTGCCACGCCCGGCCGACGGCCGGGGGACCGCTGCGCGTGGCGGCGGTGTGGCGCGTCCGACCGTCCCGGGGGAGCCCTCCAGCTCGCGGTTCGCCCGTGCGCACACTCGGAGGAGCTGAATGCGCAGTCATCCCGTGTGTGCTCGTGATGTCCGCCACGTCAGCCGCGAGGGCGGTGATCGCGGGGTCGTGAGTGTGCAGGTGAGGGGACGGAGTCGACGTGTGGCCGGCGCCGGAAGGGCCCTCGGTCGCCGGTGGGGATGGCGGGTTTCCCGCGGGAGGGCGCGGATCGCGTAGCGTTGACGGCGCGAAGACCAAGTCGTCGGGACGTGTCGCGTCCAGACGTGGAAGGACACCATGACCGCCTCGCGCAGGCCGCTCGGCAGCGCCATCGTCACCCTGATCGTCATCGACGCCGTGCTCGTGCTGACGGTCCTCGTGATCCTGCTGCAGTCGACCCGCTCGGACGTCGCGGGCACGCCCGGTGCGGCGTCGCCGGGCCAGACGGCCTCGCACAGCGCCGGTTCGACGGTCACCTTCGCGCTGCCGAGCCGGAACATCGGCTGCACGATCTCCGGGTCGGCGGCGACCTGCTCCATCGCCGACTTCAGCTACGCCCCGCCGATCGTCGCCGGCTGCACCGGGACCACCGGCTACGAGATCGAGGTCACTGCCGACGGCGCGCGCTGGCTCTGCACCACGGCCGAACCGCCGGGCGCCGCCGGCCCGGACGTCGAGATCCTCGCCTACGGTGCCAGCACGGCGGCCAACGGCTTCACCTGCCAGAGCTCGACCGAAGGTGTGAGCTGCCGGCACGACGACTCAGGCCACTCCTTCAGCCTTGCCCGGGCCGGCGCGACCCTCGACTGAGACGCTCGACCGAGACCCTCCGGCGGTCCCCGGACCCCCGGCCGAGGTCCTCACCAGATCCGCACGCGCTCCTCGGGCGGGAGGTACAGGGCGTCGTCGGGACCGACGCCGAAGGTCTCGGCGAACGCGTCGAGGTTGCGCACCACGCCGTTGCAGCGGAACTCCTCCGGCGAGTGCGGGTCGATCGACAGCAGCCGGATCATCTCCTCGTCGCGGGCCTTGATCCGCCAGATCCGAGCCCAGGAGAAGAAGAAGCGCTGCAGCCCGGTCAGCCCGTCGATGACCGGCGCCTCGTCGAGCCCCCGCTGGGCGAGCGCGATGCGGTAGGCCTTCAGCGCGATGGTCAGGCCACCGAGGTCGCCGATGTTCTCGCCCACGGTCAGCGACCCGTTGACGTGGTGCGACCCGCCGAGCTGAGCGGGGGAGAAGGCGTCGTACTGCGCCGCGAGCGCGGCCGTGCGGCGCTCGAACTCGGCGCGGTCGGTCGCTTCCCACCAGTCGGTGAGGCGGCCGCTGCCGTCGTACTTGCTGCCCTGGTCGTCGAAGCCGTGGCCGATCTCGTGGCCGATCACGGCGCCGATCCCGCCGTAGTTCCAGGCGTCGTCGGCGTGGATGCCGAAGAAGGGTGGCTGCAGGATGGCGGCCGGGAAGACGACCTCGTTCATCCCGGGGTTGTAGTAGGCGTTGACGGTCTGCGGCGGCATGAACCACTCGTCGCGGTCGACCGGCCGTCCGAGCTTGCCGAGCTCGTAGGCGAGCTCGAACGCATTCGCCGCCCGCACGTTGGCGAGCAGGTCACCGGTGTCCAGCGACAGACCGGAGTAGTCCCGCCACTTGTCCGGGTAGCCGATCTTCGGCGTGAAGGCCTCGAGCTTGGCGAGGGCGCGCGTGCGCGTCTCCTCACCCATCCAGTCGAGGGTGCTGATGGACTCGCGGTAGGCGGCGACGAGGTTCGCGACCAGCTCTTCCATGGCCGCCTTGTGACCGGGCGGGAAGTGCCGGTGGACGTAGACCTTGCCGATGGCCTCGCCGAGGACCCCCTCGACGATCGAGACCCCCCGCTTCCAGCGCTCGCGCAGCTCCTCGGCCCCGGTCAGCGTGCGCCCGTAGAAGTCGAAGTTCTCGTCGACGACCGCCGCGTCGAGGTAGGGGGCGCGGGAGCGCACGACCCGCCAGGTCAGCCAGTCGTGCCAGGCCTGCCCGTCGCCCTCGGACCAGGCCTGGGCGAAGGCCGTCGCGAAGGACGGCTCGCGGACGATGACGCGCTCGAATGCCGACGTCGGTGCTCCGATCGCCTCGACCCAGGCCGCCCAGTCGAAGCCGGGCGCGATCTCGGCCAGGCGGGCCAGCGACATCGGGTTGTGCGTCGTGGTGGCGTCTCGGTCGCTCACCCGGTCCCAGTGCCCGGCGGCCAGCGTGGTCTCCAGTGCCATGATGCGCGCGGCCGCGGCGGCGGCCTCGGTCGCCGAGTCGGCCACGCCTGCCAGGGTGAGCATCGTGGCCACGTGGGCCACGTAGGCCTCCCGGATCGCCGCGTGGGCCGGGTCGCGGTAATAGGCCTCGTCCGGCAGCCCGAGCCCGGACTGATGGAGGAAGACCACATAGGCGTCGGGGTCCTCGGAGTCGTTGTCCACCCAGAAGCTGACGGCTCCGCCGACTCCGGAGGCCTGCAGGACGCCGAGGGCGTGGGTCCGCGCCGGCAGTCCGACCACGCCGTCGGCGGGTCCGGAGCCGGCGACGAGCGCGAGGTCGGGGGCGAGTGCATCCCGGCCGACCTTCTCGATCGCCTCGGTGTCCATGAACGAGCTGTACAGCGCGCCGATCAGCTCGGCCTCGTGCAGGTCCGCGGAACGAACCGGGGGAGCCCCGGCAGCGTCGCTCGAACCGCTGCCCTTCGCGCCGGCCTCGGCCGCCACGACGGCGGCGGCGTCGCGGATGATGTCGCGCACCTGCTCCTCGGCCTGGTCGTGCAGGGCCCGGAAGGAGCCGTCGCGCGACCGGTCGGCCGGGATCACGTGCCGCGCGAGCCAGCTTCCGTTGACGTGGCGGAACAAGTCGTCCTGCGGTCGGACGGCGAGGTCCATCGCGTCCTCGTCCGTCGTGCTGGCCGGGTCGGCGGTGCTCTGTTCGGTCGGCGTCATGGGGGCGAACCTACGCCACGGCCTCGCGCGCGTGGAGCAACGACTCCGGCCACGGCAGGATGTGCCCCATGCGCCTTCACATCGCCGCGGACCACGCCGGCTTCGAGCTCAAGTCGATCCTGTCCGAGCACCTCAGAGCAGCCGGGCACGACGTGGTCGACCACGGTGCTCTGACCTTCAACGCGCTCGACGACTATCCCGCCTTCTGCATCGCGGCCGCGGCAGCGGTCGTCGCCGAGCCCGGCAGCCTCGGCATCGTGATCGGGGGCTCGGGCAACGGTGAGCAGATCGCGGCGAACAAGGTGCCCGGGGCCCGGGCCGCCCTGGTCTGGAGCACGGATACGGCGACTCTCGCTCGAGCTCACAACGACGCGAACGTCATCGCCGTCGGTGCCCGGCAGCACTCCGTCGACGCCGCCCTCGACCTCGTCGAGGCCTTCATCGCGGAGCCGTTCAGCGGCGACGAGCGCCACCAGCGCCGGATCGACCAGCTGGCCGAGTACGAGGCGTCCCGGTAGGTCCGGCGCGGCTGCCGGCACTCGTCGGCCGGGCCGGCCGGCTCGACGGAGCCTCAGAAGACGAAGCTGGTGACCGGCGCGTCCGGCCAGCCGAAGGCCGTCGACGCCGCGGCCAGCGCCCCGGACGTGGACGGTCAGCTCGTTCGCCCCGGGGACGCCCTTCAG
>JAHECE010000162.1 GCA_024641895.1 Actinomycetales bacterium | reverse complement strand
TCTGAAAGGACCACCACCATGAGCAGCCACCTCGTCATCATCGGCCCGCCCGGCGCGGGCAAGGGCACCCAGGCCACCCGCATTGCCGACGCCCTGGGCATCCCCGCCATCTCCACCGGCGACATCTTCCGCGCCCACGTCCACAACCGCACCCCCGTGGGCCTGCAGGTCCGCCGCCTGCTCGACGCCGGGGAGTACGTCCCGGACAGCCTGACCAACGCGATCGTGCGCCAGCGCCTGGCCCAACCCGACACCAAACCCGGGTTCCTGCTCGACGGCTTCCCCCGCACCCCCGCCCAGGTCGCCGAGCTCGACACCATCCTCGCGTTCAACGACCAGCACCTCGACGCGGTCGTCGAGCTGGTCACCGACACAGAGGCCGTCGTGACCAGGCTCCTGAACCGCGCCCAGCTCCAAGGCCGCAGCGACGACACCGAACCCGTCATCCGCCGACGCCTGCAGGTCTACACCGAACAGACCCAACCCCTGATCACCCACTACGCCGGGCGCGGCCTCCTGCGCCGCGTCGACGGCAACGGCCCCGTCGAGGACGTCACCGCCCACGCCCTCGTCGCCCTACCAACCCCCGCCCGCGTCGCCTGACAGGAAGACCCGCCCGACGAGCGGTACGCCGCTCCGCATCGAGCGCCGTCCTCCCGCGCCGGTCCGGCGCGGGAGGACGAGCACGGGAACGACGCCGACCACCACCACCACGCAGCCATTGGACATCCTGGATGCGATGACCTCTCGAAAGCAGAGCGCGCCAACGATCGTCTCGAGCTCGCGCCACGGACTCTGGATCATCCAGCGACCGTCCTGGCCCCGGAGCAACTCCGAGCGCGGCAGCCCGTCCGCCTCGGTGCCCTCGATGAGCCCCCGTACCCGGCGATGAGCTCAGCCTCGCCCCCCCGGGACACTCGCAGAGCGAGGACCTGACCAGTACCGGCACAACGACTCCTCCCACCGCTGTGCCTCGCCCAGCGTTCGCCGGGCGCCGTACCCAGGCGGGCCCAGTACGCCCGTGCCCGCCCTGCAGCGAGTGATCGTCCCATCCCCCGCCGTCAGTCCCTTGGCGTGGGGGTGTCTCGGCGTGCGGGTGCTGCCCAGCTCACGATTCGGTGTCGTCGTGGGCGAGCGACAAGGACAGCTCGCGAAACGCGGCGACCTGCGCGGAGAGCTCGCTGATCTTCTGCTCGGCCAAGGCGATCGCGTCTGCGCCGGCGATGAAACGGCGCGGCGGGTCATCGCTGTCAGCGACGATGACGAGAGCACGGGCGAGCTTGACCGGGTCGCCGGGCTGCTGGCCGTGCTGGGCGTTCCACCATGTCAGCTGCGCTGCTCGGCGGTCGGCGTAGTCGTCCACCGACTCTTGGGCGTACGACGCCGACTCCTGGCTGAGGAGCTCGGTTCGGAAGAACCCCGGGTTGACGATCGTGGTGTGGACGCCGAAGGAGGCGACTTCCGCCGCGAGAGAGTCCATCCAACCCTCGAGCCCAAACTTCGCCGCCGCGTAGGCCGACGAGAACTCGAACCCGACCAGGCCGGCCCCGGAGGAGATCGAGATGATGTGCCCCGAGCGTTGCCTGCGCATCACCGGCAAGACCGCCCGGGTGACCGACATCGGGCCCAGGAGGTTGGTGCGCAGCTGGCGCTCGAAATCCTCGGGCGGAATCTCCTCGAAGTAGCCTGCGATGAGCGTGGCCGCGTTGTTCACCAGCACGTCGATGCGACCGAACCGGTCCACGGCGGCTTGCACGGCGGCCGCTGCGTCGTCCGGGCTTGTGATGTCGAGCGCGGTCACGAGAAGGTCGTCCGCCGGCCCGACTGCTCTGCGCACTGCGGCGGGGTCACGGCCGGTGGCAACGACAGCGTGGCCGGCGGCCAGAACGGCCTTGGCGATATCCGCGCCCAGACCGCGGCCGGCGCCCGTGATCAGCCACACCTTCTTGTCCCTCATGTCTGCTCCTCTGTGTGTCTAGCCAGCGCGCCAACAGCGCCGCCTCGCCCCGGCAGGACGGCCCGTCGGGCTTGATCTCTCCCATGGAACAGGTACATCGAGGTTGGAGGGAGTCCCCCCTGTGAGGGGTACCGGCAGGGCTTCCCGGCGTCGGTGACCGTCCGGCCGTGCCCTGTCTCGCAACTGCGTGGCCCGAGGTGACCGCGGCGAGGACGGCGCCGCCGCGGCAGGCGAGGGGCGACGTCGTCGCACTCGTCGCGGATTCAGCGTGTCCACGATCAGGACGTCCGAGAGTCCGACTTGCCAGATTCGGCTCTCGGCGGCGGCAGATCGTCGGCGACGAGCAGGTGCCGGCCCGGGTCCTTGCCGAACTCGTACTGGAGCAGCATGAGGTGCTGCGACCGCTCGTGGCGCGCGTTGGCCGTCCGCGCGGTCAGGGAGCCCGGTCGTCGAGGGGCTGCGGGGGGAGCAGGTGCTCGGCGCGCGGGGTGGTGACGGTGTAGGCGAACGCGGCCTGCTCGATGGCCTGGTCCTCGGCGGTGAGGCGGTGCTGGTGCTGGCGCTCGTGCTCGGCCCAGGAAGGGACCGCGAAGATCTCGACGAACCGGTCGGGTCGCTCCCCGATCCGGTACAGCTCCCAACGGAACGCGCCGCTGCGCATCCGGGAGCGGCGCATGGACTGCATCGCCTGCAGCCAGTCGGCCTCGCGCTCGGGGGTCACGTGGTACTCGACGATGACCTGGACGGGTCCGCCGACGGCTTCGGGTGCGATGCCCAGACTGGGGTCGTTCCAGTAGGCCAGCGCCGCCCGGTCGGCGGTCGCAGATTCGGGGATGCGCACCGCGAGGCCGGCGACGGCGCCCACGGCGACGAGGGCAGCTGCGACACCGACCGCGGTGGTCAGGCCGGCCGCCTGGGTGAGCACGCCCCACAGAGGGGAGGCGACGGCCATGGTGCCCAGGAAGCTCATCAGGTAGACGGCGATCGCGCGGGCGCGCACCCAGCCGGGCAGGAACAGCTGGAGCTCGGCGTTGACGGTGGACACCGTGGCGGTCCAGCCGTAGCCGGCCACGACCAGCAGCGGGATCGCGACGAGCAGACCGTGGGCGAGCATGGTCCCGGCGAACGATGCGGCGTAGGCCAGCCCGACGACGCTGAGCAGGGTGTTGGACGACATGCGTGCCTGGACCCGGCCGAGGGTCAGGGCGCCGAGGACCGCCCCGACGCCAAGGGCGGCGAACAGCAGGCCGTACCCGCCGGCCTGGAGGCCGAGCCGCTGGCTGGCGATCAGGGGCAGCAGCGCCCATAGCGCAGCGGCCGGGGCGACGAACATGGCCAGGCGGCCCAGGATCACGCGCACGACGGGTTCGTGGCGCACGTAGCGGCCGCCGGCGCGCAGCGCCGGCAGGAACCGCTCCCGGTCGCCGACCATCGGCGACGGGCGCCGCCACATCAGCAGGATCGTGGCCAGGACGGCGGCGCACACGGCAGTGAACGCAAACACCGGCGGCACCCCCCACACGGCGATGATCGCCCCGGCGATAGCCGGGCCGGCCGCGCGGGCCACGTTGACGCTGACCATGTCCAGCCGGGTCGCCGCCGCCAGCTGAGATCGGGGGACGAGCTGGGCGATCAGCGGCTGCCAGGTAGGCACTTGGAAGGCCAGGCCCACCCCGGCCGCGAACATCAGTGCCAGCATCAGCCCGGGCGTCATCCGCCCGGCGGCGGCCAGCACGGTCATCACGACGGCCACCACGATGACGTACGCCTGCGTGGCGAACAGCAGCCACCGGCGGTCGAACGCATCGGCCAGGACTCCGGCCGGCAGGGCGAGCAGCACCACGGGCAGCTGGGTGGCGGTCTGGACCAGGGCGACGATCGTCGCCGCGTTCGGGTCGTCGACGAACAGCCACTGCGCGCCGACTGTCTGCGCCCACATCCCCACGCTGGCGACCACCACCCCCAGCCACAGCCACGCGAACACGCGCTGCCGGAACGGGGCCAGCGCCGAAGTGGCCCCCGGGGTCGGCGCGGCGGCGGGGCTCACGACGACCCCGGGAAGGCTGCGCCACCCCCGGCGGGCCGGGGCGTGATCTGGACGGTGTTCGGGCCTTCGTGGGTTGCCACCCAGCTGGCCAGCAGCTGCAGCGCCCGGTCGGTTCCGGTGTCGGGCTGCGGGGTGTAGACGAGGATCGACAGGCCGTGCTCGGCAAACAGGTCGAGCTCCTGGTAGGTCAGGTACAGGTCACCGACGATCGCGTGGTGGAAGTACTTCCTGCCGGTGTAGTGAGCCTTGACGTCGTGGGCTGCCCAGCGCGCCCGGAACTCCTCGGACCGGGTGGACAGGGTCCCGACGAGCGCGGCCAGGTCGGCGTCGTGGGGGTCGCGCCCGGCGTGGGCACGCAGGATCGCGACGTTGTCGTCCGCGGCCCGGCCCCAGTCGTCGTAGAAGTCGTGGGCCCGGGGGTCCAGGAACACGTACCGGGCCAGGTTCGGTGGTGTCACAGGATCTTCGAAGACCTGGGTGTAGACCGCGCGACCGAGCAGGTTGGCGGCCAGCACGTCCATGCGACCGTTGCGCACGAAGGCCGGCCCCCCGGTGAACGCGTCGAGGGTGGCCTGCACCTCGGGGCGTACCCGCTGGGGTCGGCGGGCCGCGCGACGCCGGGAGGTGCCCTGGGCGCGGGCCAGGTCATACAGGTAGCCCCGTTCGGCGTCTGTCAGGAGCAGCGCCCGGGCGACCGCGTCGAGCACCTCGGCAGAGACCCCCTTGATGTTCCCGCGCTCGAGGCGGGTGTAGTACTCGATGCTGACGCCTGACAGGTCGGCGACCTCGCGACGGCGCAGCCCGGGGACCCGCCGCTGGGTTCCGTCATCGCGCAGCCCGACATCGGCTGGGCTGATCCGGGCCCGACGGGTGACCAGGAAGTCACGAACTTCGCCACGGTTGTCCACGGCACCTGACCCTACGCACGCGTCCCCGGCTGTGGGAGTCCCTGCCGCTGCCCCTCACGGCAGGGACTCCCCCGACGCCGCCGGGCCCTGGTTTGCTGTCTCCAGGACGACCAGCGAGGTCGCCATAGGAGGCGCAGATGCAGACGCGAACACTCGGCCGGGGGCTGCAAGTTCCGCCAACGGCCTGGGCGCCCTGGGGGATTGCGCTATCCGCCGGCGACATTGCCACCGCGGCACGGATCGGCGTGCGCGGACAGCGCTACAAACCAGATCCACCGGGGCCTGGTCGGACGATGACACCGCCACGCGGGTCCGGGCCGCTCGTCGCCCACTGACACCGTAAGGAGACCGCCGTGCACCACGCACAGCTCACGCCCTTCCCGAGCGAGTTCCTCTGGGGTGCCTCGACGTCGGCCTACCAGGTCGAGGGCGGCTGGGACGCCGACGGCAAGGGACCGTCGGTGATCGACGCCGGCCACGTGCCGGAGGGCACGACCGACTTCACGGTGGCCGCCGACCACTACCACCGGTACCCCGAGGACGTCGCTCTCTTCGCCGAGCTGGGCCTACGGGCCTACCGGTTCTCGATCGCGTGGACCCGGATCATCCCGGACGGCGACGGGCCGGTGAACCCGGCCGGGGTGGGGTTCTACCACCGGCTGATCGATGAGCTGCTCGCCCGCGGCATCACCCCGATCGTGACGATGTACCACTTCGACCTGCCCCAGGCGCTTGACGACAAGGGCGGGTGGGCCAACCCGGCGACCGTCGACGCGTTCGCCGGCTACGCCCGGGTGCTGTTCACCGAGTACGGGTCGAAGGTGCGCTACTGGCTGACCATCAACGAGCAGAACATGATGATCCTGCACGGCGACGCCCTCGGCCTGGTGCGCCCCGGTGGTGGAGGCAGGCAGGCGGTGTACCAGCAGAACCATCACATGCTGCTGGCCCAGGCCCGGGCGATGGCCCTGTGCCACGAGCTGCTGCCCGAGGCCAAGATCGGGCCGGCGCCGAACGTCGTCTCGGTGTACCCGGCCACCTGCGCCCCACAGGACGTCATCGCTGCCGACGACTGGGACGCGGTGCGCAACCTGCTCTACCTGGACGCGGCCGTGCGCGGCTCCTACCACCCGCTGGCGTGGGCGTACCTGG
>JAHECE010000161.1:5200-6081 GCA_024641895.1 Actinomycetales bacterium | reverse complement strand
CGGACGCGATGCTGGACGGAGCGGCTCGCGCAGGGCGTGCCGCGGTCCGGAGGTGCGCGTGGGCGGGCGGACGTTCGCGGCAGGCGCACCGCGAGCCGTGCGGGTGGCCCGCGACGTCGTCGTCGGGGGCGTTCAGGTGCTGGCCGTGCTCGTCGCGGCCCCGCTGCTGCGCCGCCGGTACAACAGGTGGGGCGCGACGGACGTCGAGGTCGCGGTCGAGCTGCCCGGCGACCCGCTCGTCCCGTCCCCGCGCCTCGGCTACACCAGGGCGATCTCGATCGACGCACCGGTCACCCGGGTCTGGCCCTGGCTCGCCCAGCTGGGCCAGGGCCGCGGCGGCTTCTACAGCTTCGACGGGCTCGAGAACCTCGTCGGGTGCGACACCCACAGCGCCGAGCAGATCCTGCCTGAGCACCAGGAGATCGCCGTGGGTGATCTCATCCGACTCGCGAAAGGGTCGGCTCCGTGCTTCCGCGTCGCCGAGGTGACACCACCGACGGCGCTCGTCCTGATCGGAGCGGACCCACGGCCTCCGCACCGTGCCGGGTCGGCCGAGGACCCCGACGGGACCGCGACCTGGCAGTGGGTCGTCCGCCCGCTCGACGGGGGCCGCAGGAGCCGGCTCGTGGTCCGGCAACGGCTGACCTTCCCCGACAAGCTGTCGGTGATGTGGCACGTCGTCGAGCCGATCGGTTTCGTCATGGAACGGCAGATGCTGCGCGGGATCAGGGACCGCGCGCAGCGCTGACGCACCCGTCGCCGGGCCTGTGCCCGCCGCGACCGTGAGGGCTCGCGTGCTGCGGCGCTCCGATCTCGCCCAGGCGCTCCGATCCCGCCCCGGCTCCTGGGCGAGCGGCTTGACTGGGTAGGTGCTCGCCGCC
>JAHECE010000161.1:0-5190 GCA_024641895.1 Actinomycetales bacterium | reverse complement strand
GTCCTCGTGGTGGTCCTCGCGCTGGTCTTCGACCTGTCGAACGGTTTCCACGACTCCTCCAACGCGGTGGCCGCGCCGGTCGCGACGGGCGCGATGCGGCCGGCCCAGGCCGTCTCCGTGTCCGCCGTGTTCAATCTGCTCGGGCCGGTCCTCGTGGGGACGGCGGTGGCGGACACCGTCGGCGGGATCGTCGTGCTGGCGCCCGCCGAGACGCTCGCGATCCTGGTCTGCGCCCTCCTGGCCGCCGTGGCGTGGAACGTGCTCACCTGGTGGCGCGGGCTGCCGTCCTCGTCGTCCCACGCTCTCGTCGGCGGACTCGTCGGAGCCGGGCTCGTCACGGGCGGCCTCCCGGCGATCTCCTGGGGCGGGCTGCACGGCTGGCGGCCGGTGGGCGTGCTCGGCGTCCTGGTCGGGCTCGCCGTCTCGCCCGTGCTCGGCGGGCTGCTCGGCTGGGGTGCCGAGGTCGGCGCCCGGCGGGCCGTCCGGCGGGCCCACCGTCGCATCTCCGCCCCGATCCGCCGCGGGGAGTGGGTCACGTCTGCAGGCCTGGCCTTCGCGCACGGGACCAACGACGCTCAGAAGACGATGGGGGTGATCACGACGGCGCTCCTGGCGGGCGGCGTCATCGGCACCTTCTCGGTGCCGTTCTGGGTCAAGCTGGCCTGTGCCGGCTGCCTCACCATCGGCTCGGCGTTCGGCGGCTGGCGGATCGTGCGGACGATCGGCCGCGGCATCTACCGGATCCGGCCGCTCGACGGCCTGGTGAGCCAGGGCTCCTCCGCGGGGGTGATCGGGGTCGCCGCATTCCTCGGCGCTCCGGTCAGCACCACGCACGTGGTCGCCTCGTCGGTCGTCGGAGTGGGTGCCGCGCGGCGCTGGCGGCACGTCCGCTGGCCGGTGGTGAGGGAGATCGTGCTGGCCTGGGTCGTGACGATGCCCGGCTGTGCAGTCTTGGCCGGCGCGGCCGCGGGAGTGTGGAGGATGGTCTCGTGACGAAGCACTGGTTCCTCCCGCACACCCCCGACGTGCTCGCCACGCTGCGCGCGCAGGCCGAGGTCACCGCGGTGGGACTGGCCGCTTTCGCCGCGTGGGCGCACGGAGACCTGACGGCGGCGCAGAGGGTGCGGGACAGCGAGCACGAGGCCGACGAGCATCGTCGCCGGCTGGTGAGCGAGCTGCGGGCCGCGTTCAGCACGCCGCTTCCGCAGGAGGACCTCTACGCCCTGTCCGAGCTCCTGGACTCCGTCCTGAACCACGCGAAGGACGTGGTCCGTGAGGCAGGGCTGCTCGACGTCCGGCCCGACGCGGCGGCTGCCGCGATGGCGGATGCGGCCGCCGACGGCGTGCGACACCTGGCCGCGGGCTTCGGCGCGCTCCTGTCGAGCGGCACGGAGGCCACGGAGTCGGCCGACGCCGCCATCGCCGCCGAGCGCCGGATGGAGAAGACCTACCGCGTCGCGATGCGCGAGCTCCTGACGGAGCCGGACCTCCGGCACGTGGTGGCCCAGCGCGAGGTCTACCGGCGGGTGCTGGAGGTGGGCGAGCGGATCGAGGCCGTCGCCGACCGCATCTGGTACGCCGTCGTGAAGGAGGCGTAGGCCCCGCGCGACGGCGGGTCGATGCTTGGCGCCAGGAGGGCATTGACCGCCCGTTGTCAAGGGACTAACGTCGAACTTGGCCGACCGGACGACGGTCGCCCGGTCCGCCCGGGAGGCATGATGCTCGCCGAGTTCCCCCTTTTCACTGCCCTCGCGGTGTCCGACCTCGACCGGGCGCGCGACTTCTACGAGAACGTCCTCGGCTTCACCGTCGAGGAGTCGATGGAGGGCCTGGGGATTCGCGCCGGCGACGGTACCGGCGCCCTCGTCTACCTGTCCGCGTACGCCGGCACGAACAAGGCGACCGCGGCCGGGTTCGACGTCCCCGCGGACAAGTTCGACGAGGAGGTCGCCGCGCTGCGCGAGAAGGGCCTCGTCTTCCAGACCTTCGAGTACGAAGGAATCACGTGGGAGGACGGCGTCGCCACCATGGGTGAGATGCGCAGCGTCTGGTTCGACGACCCGGACGGCAACATCCTCTCCGTGACCTCGAGGTAGCGGCGCCCTCCCGCGGGCCGCGGTTCACGGCGGTCGTACACCCGCGCAGTCGCCTTGCAGGTGGGACGCTTGCCATGGGCGTCCCACCGCGACGAGACACGGAGCGCCCGGGGTCTCCAGGAGGTCGGGCGATGGTGCGCCGCGAGGCTGTCCGCGAGTACGCGGGCGGAGCGCTGTGGATCATGCCGTTCGCCGCCGGCAACGTCGCGGTCCTCCTGAGCGTCGCTGTCTCCCGGCTGGATCCTGCAGCGGGGACGGCGCTTGCGCGCGCCGCCTTCCAGGGCAGCGCCGCCGACGCGCGCAACCTCCTCTTCGGGATCACCGGCACGGTCGTCACCGTCATCGCGCTGGTGCTCGGCCTCAGCGTTGTCGCCCTTCAGCTCTCGTCCACCCAGTTCTCACCTCGGCTGCTCCGCAACTTCCTCCGGGACCGCCCGAACCAGGTGGCGCTCAGCGTCTTCCTGGCCACCTTCGCCTACTGCGGGGCGCTGCTCTTCACGGTCGGAGTCGGGTCGGACCCCGAGGACTACCCGAGGCTCGCCGTGAGCGGCGCCATCGTGCTGCTGTTCGCGAGCATGGGCATGGTGGTCTACTTCGCCGACCACCTCTCCCACTCGCTGCAGGTCGAGGCCATCATGCGGCGGGTCGAGAAGGAGGCGCTCTCGGTCATCAGGTCGAGCCCGACCGACGTGGACCTGAATCCCCCGGTCCCGCCGTCCTGGGCGATCGGGGTTCCCGCGACGTCCTCGGGGTATGTCCAGACCACGCACCCCGAGCTGCTCCTGCCGCTGGCGATCGAGCACCGCGTCGGCATCGCCCTCACGCAGGGTGTGGGCCAGCACATCGCCGAGGGCAGCCCGCTCGCCTACGTGTGGACGCCCCGCCCCGACGACCCGGCACCCGACCTCGAGGCCGTCGAGCGGGGCTTGGCCCAGGACGTCGGCATCGGCTTCGAGCGGACCCGCCAGCAGGACGTCGCGATGGGCATCCGCCAGCTCGTCGACGTCGCCTCCAAGGCCCTCTCGCCGGCGGTCAACGACCCCTACACGGCCGTGCAGGCGATCCACCACCTCACGGTGATCTTCGGCGCGATGGCGCGGCACCCGCTTGGTCCCCGGGTGGCGCGTGACCCGGCCGGTCCCGCCGTCGTGGTCGTGCCGAGCCGGGTCTTCGGTCAGTACCTGGCGAAGATGTGCGGCCTCATCCGGCGCTACGGAAGCTCGGAGCCGACGATCTCGACAGGGCTCCTGCGCCTGCTCGACCACTGCGCGCACATCGCGCGGTCCGACGCCGCCAGGCTGGACGCGATCGCCGAGCAGGCGCGCATCATCGCCGACGATGCTCGCCGCGAGACCGCCCAGCCTGCCGATCTCGCCCAAGTGATCGACGAGGAGCGTGCACTCCAGTCGGAGATCGCGCGCTTCCGGGAGCGGCTGGCCTGACCGGGCAGAACGTTTCCGCAGCGACCGCAGTTCTCCGCGCCCTGATGATGCGGCCGTGTGGTGCAACGCGTGGGACCGAGGGCTTTGGGGAGGGCGATGCGTTGCCTTATCGTTATCTATCTGGACGATCACATCTGGACGGGCCCGGCAGGTCCGCGCCCAGCGCGCGTGACAGGGGGTGCAGCGATGAAGGCAGCACGGCTCAGTGCCCTGCTCGCCGCCGTGGCCCTCGGCGCGGTGTCCGGAGTCGCCGCCGGCCCGGCGGGCGCCTCCAGCGGAGCGGTCGTCATCGCCTCCGGCCTCACCGCCGTCTCCGGCCTCGCGGTGGACCGGGACGGGTCCGTGTATGCCACCCAGCTCGTGCCGGGGTCCCTGCTCGAGGTGAGCACCGGGACGGCGGTCCCGATCGTGAAGTCCGCCACGCCGGTGACCGGCGTGGCCGTGGACGACCGCGGCGCGGTCGTCTACACCCACGGCAGCGGAGCGGGGGCGGGCACCGTCGAGGCCGTCCTCGCGGACGGGGGAACCCGGACGCTCGCTGACACGATGCTGTACGAGTCCATCCGCAACCCGGACGCGGTGAACTCCTACGGCTTCCAGGACCTGGCGGCGGAGTGCGCAGCCGATATCCGGCCCACGGGTGCGCTGCCGGGTGGGGGTCTGCCTTACACGGGCAGGGTCACCTCCAAGGCCGCGGCGATTGCGGTCCTCGCGGACGGCACGCGCGTGGTCGCGGACAACGCGGGCGACGCCCTCGTTCGCGTCACGCGCACGGGTGCGATGTCGACGATCGCGGTGCTCCCGCCCGTCGCGGTCAAGGTCACGGCCGCCCTGGCGGCGTCGCAGGGGCTCCCGGGCTGCGCCATCGGCTCCACCTACGCGTTCGAGCCGGCGCCCACCGACGTCGAGGTCGGCCCGGACGGGCTCCTCTACGTCACGACCATGCCGGGCGGCGGAGCGCTCGCCGCTCTCGGGTCGGTCTTCGCGGTCGACCCCGAGACCGGCGACGTCGAAGAGGTGGCGAGCGGCTTCCGGGGCGCGATCGACCTTGCTGTCGCGCCGGACGGCACCATCTACGTCGCTGAGTCGCTCGGTGGGCAGATCTCCATCGCGAACGCGGACTCTCCCATCACGTTCCGGCTGGTATCCCGGCCGAGCGCTGTCGAGTTCGCCGACGGCGCCCTGTACGTGGCGGCCGGCTTCTCCTTCGTGCCAGGCACGGGCGAGGTCGTGTCGATCTTCCTGAGGTAGCCGAGGGGCGTCGCTGCCCGCGGTTGGTCGGGTGCCCCCTGCCTTGCCGAGCCCCCACGGAGCGTGGTTGTCTCGGCGCATGGTTGACGTCGACGTCCGTGTCAATCCCGACGAGCGGCGGTACGAGGTGTGGTCGGACGGCGAGCTCGCCGGGATCGCCGAGTTCAGGCTTGCCCCGGGACGCATCATCTTCTTCCACACCGAGGTGGAGCCGCAGTTCCGCGGCAAGGGTCTGGCCCAGGTGCTGATCCGCTACGCGCTCGACGACGTGCGCGCGGACGGGACCCGGGCTGTCGTGCCGCGTTGCGTGATGGTGCGCGGGTGGATCGACCGGCACCCCGACTACCAGGACCTGGTCGCGACCGCCGAGGCCGAGGAGCACCTGAAGGCTTGACGCGGTT
>JAHECE010000160.1:2923-6092 GCA_024641895.1 Actinomycetales bacterium | reverse complement strand
TCATCGTCGGCGACTGGGACGGCAACGGCACCGACACCCTCGGCCTGCGCCGCGGCAACACCTACTACCTCAAGAACACCCACACCGGCGGCAACGCCGACATCACCTACTCCTACGGCACCGCCGCAGACGCCGTCATCGTCGGCGACTGGGACGGCAACGGCACCGACACCCTCGGCCTGCGCCGCGGCAACACCTACTACCTCAAGAACACCCACACCGGCGGCAACGCCGACATCACCTACTCCTACGGCACGACCGCCGACACCGTCATGGCCGGAGACTGGGACGGCAACGGCACCGACACCCTCGGCCTGCGCCGGCTCCTCGTGCGGCCGGTCCCGCCGAGCGGCGTCGCGGAGGCCCAACGGATCCTGGCCAAGTTCCGGATCCCCGTGGGCCCCGTCGACGGCATCTGGGGCGCCCAGACGGCGCAGGGCATGTGCACGTTCCGACAGATGGCGGGGCTGCCTGTCTCCCGCGGCCAGATCACCACAGCCGACCTGGTCAAGCTGCGGCAGTACAACGCGGCGTACTCGTCGCTGTCGCGGATACCGGCCGGTTCGCGCAACGGCCGGAGCACCTACCTCCTGGCGCAGAAGACGTGCCAGACCATGCTCTACGCCAGCGGCGGACGGTACCTGCGGGTGTTCCGGATCTCGACGGGCCAGGCAAAGTGGGAGACCCCGGCGGGCAACTTCTACCTCGGCCGCACGTATCCCGGTTGGAGCTGCAGCACCTTGTACCCCGAGGCCTGCTACGAGCGCCACGTGGGCACGAACGCCCGGACCGACGTGCACGACGTCCCGTACTCGACCTACGGGAACATGTACAACAAGCGGTCGTTCAACGGGTCGTTCATGCTGCACGGATCGGGGTACGTGCCGACCTATCCCGCGAGCCACGGCTGCATCAGGGTCTACGTGTCGGAGTCCGACTGGCTCTACCGCAACGTCACGAACTCAGCCGGCGCCGTCTACTTCTCGGTGATCGGGCACTACTGATCTACCCGAGGTCAGTCCGGGCCCTCCGATCGCCACGTCCGACGGCACGCCCAGCCCGATCCCGATGGGGAGACCGGCCGGCAAGGCCATGCAACGACGTCGTCGATTCACGGGCATGATCGCGGGCTGCGACGCCAAGAAGGCCAGGGCCGCTCACCCCGTAGCCTTCGCGGGTGCCCGAGGCCCGCTTCTTCGCGACCCCGCGGGACTGGCGCGCCTGGCTCGAGGCGCACCACGAGACCGAGTCCGAGCTCTGGTTGGGCTTCTTCAAGGTGGGCTCCGGCCGCCCGAGCATCAGCTGGTCGCAGTCCGTCGAGGAGGCCCTGTGCTTCGGCTGGATCGACGGCGTCCGTCGCTCGGTGGACGCGGAGGCCTACATGATCCGTTTCACCCCGAGGCGGCCGTCGAGCGCCTGGAGCGAGGTCAACCTGCGCTCGTTCGCCGCGCTCGAGCAGCGCGGGCTGGTCACACCGGCGGGCCGGGCCGCGCACGCCCGCCGCCGCGACGACCGCACGGGGATCTACTCGTTCGAGAACCGCAAGCAGGCGGTGCTCTCACCCACGCAGGAGGCCCGCTTCCGTGCGGATCAAGCCGCCTGGGACTACTTCACGTCCCGGCCGCAGTCGTATCGAACCGCCGCGATCTGGTGGGTCATCAGCGCCAAGCGCGAGGCCACCCGTGAGCGCCGGCTCGCCCAGCTCATCGCGGACTCCAAGGACGGGCGCACGATCGGGCCGTTGACCAGGCCTTGATGCCGGGGTCCTCAGCCGCGGTGCAGCAGTGTGACCACCTCGTCGTGCCAGGTGTGGGGGAACATGTCGAGCAGCTGGGCACGCCGGGGGCGCAGCGACGGCATCCGCGCGAGGTCGCGCACGAGGGACTGCGGGTTGCAGCTGGAGTAGACGACGTGCCGCACGCTTGACCGCTCGAGCCAGTCGGCCAGCTCCGGGCCGATCCCCCGTCGTGGCGGGTTCACGATCACCATCTCAGGCGCCTGCTTCGCGCCAAGGGCGAACGCCGTCGCGTCACCGGCGGCGAACCGCACACGACCGAGGCCCGCCTCGCGCGCAGTGGCCCGGGCGCTCGTGACCGCCTCGGGACTCGCCTCGATGCCCGTCACCTCCCTGCCGGGCCCCGCGCAGTGCAGCGCGAAGCCGCCCACCCCGGAGTACAGGTCCCAGAGGGAGTCCGGCGCGAGCTCGTCCGCCCAGTCCTGCACCTGCCGGTACAGCGCGGCGGCGACCTCGGTGTTCGTCTGGAAAAAGCTCTGCGGGCGCAGGTGCAGGAGGATGCCGTTGAGCCGCATCGCCAGGGCCTCCTGCTCGGTGAGCAGAACCTCCCGCTCCCCCTCGATCACCGCTTTGTGCTCGGGCTGCAGGTTGATCGAGGCAACCTCCAGGCCGGGAAGCGCCGCTCGCAGGGAAGGCAGGTGCTTGCGGATGCGGGCGAGCGACTCCTGCGAGCGCAAGACGAACCGGACCATCAGCCCACCGTCGGGCGAGGCCGTGACCAGCACGTACTTCAGCTCGCCGGACCGGCTGGCCACGTCGTACGGGGCGAGCGCGGCGCCGGTGATGAACTCGGCGAGCGCGGCGAAGGACTCCTGCAACGCGTTCGGGTACAACGGGCAGTGGCGTAGGTCGACGCCCCGGGCGTCCGCGTCGAGGATCCCGAGCGTGGGCCGGTCTGTGGTGCCCGCCACGACCATCTTGGCCTTGTTCCGGAAGCCCGCCTCGGCGCTGTGCACGGGCGGAAGCCACTCGAGCCCGGTCTCGCCCGCGAGCAGACCGCGTACCCGGAGGACCTTCGCCTCGAGCTGGGCCTCGTACGGCCGCTCGAGCAGGGTGCAGGACCGGCACCGCCACGCGTCGTAGTACGAGCACTGCACCTGGCGAGTCTAGGTCGGGCGGTACCGGCGGGCGCGCACGGGCTCACCTGGCCCGGGCTGGCCTGAGATCCCCATGAGTAAGGTCCTGACCGCCCTTCGCCTGCTCCACCGGTCTCGCACGGCGGGCTTGTGGGGATCTCGCGACACCTCACGCTGTGGGGCTTCCCGCCACGCTCCGGTGGCGTCCCGGCAGCCTGGTCGCCGTGGACCTCGAGCGTCGCGTGCGGGAGCTCGGCGGCGCAGCGCGCCCGGGCGAGCTCGGCGGTTCGCGAAGCGT
>JAHECE010000160.1:0-2913 GCA_024641895.1 Actinomycetales bacterium | reverse complement strand
CCGCCGAGCTCGCCGCAAGCTCGTCGCCGAGGGTGATCTCGAGCTGCATCCCCTCGGCTGCGTCGCTCTGCCCGGCGCCGATCCCGACATCGTGCGCGCCCGCCAGTTCGGCGCGCGCCTCACCTGCACCTCGGCGGCCCGCGCCCACGGCCTCGCCGTCCTCGACGGGCCCGCCGTCACGCACCTGGCGATCCCCCACGACCGGGGCCCGCGCCTCAGCACCCAGCTCCGCAGCGCCCGGGCAGTGGTCCATCGCGAGGTCCCTGCACTCCTGGCGGCCGCACCCCACCCCGGAGTCCCTGGAGGGCAGGGCCCGCTCGTGGTCGCCCCGGCGGAGGCGCTGGCACGGATGCTGCGGTGCCAGGCGCCGATGTCAGCGATCGTCTCGATCGACTCCGCGCTCAACCGGCGGGCATGCACCGTGGCCGACATCGCCTCGCTGCTCGCCGGTCCGCGCGGACCGGCCGCCCGGGCAGTCCTCTCGGAGTGCGATCCGCGGAGCCTCTCGCCGGCGGAGAGCGTTGCCCGCGTGAGCCTGCGCCGAGCGGGGTTCTCCGTGGAGCCGAACTGCCTCATCACCGGAGTCGGCTACGTGGACCTGATGGTCGAGGGCAGGGTGGTAGTCGAGTGCGACGGCTTCGCCTACCACTCGAGCCGGGAGGCCTTCGCCGTGGACCGGCAGCGTGATCGGCTGCTGCAGACCCAGGGCTTCGTCGCCCTGCGCTTCCCGGCCGACGAGGTGCTCCGCGACCCGGCCACGGTCGTCACGTGCGTCCGCGCGGTGCTCGCCCGCGGGTGACGCCCGGTCGTGCCCCCTAACCAGCCGTGAGGCCGAGGACCTCCAGCCGGACATGGACCGTGTCACCGGCACCGATTCCCTCGGACTTGCGCACGGCCTTCTTCACCGGAAGCACGTAGGTCTTGGCCTTGCTGTCCGGGAAGATCGAGGTCCGCCAGACCGAGCCACCCACCGTGACCTCGACCCGCACCGCGCCGAAGCCCCGGCGCGAACCCGCCAGGTCGAGCACCTCGTCGGCGATCTCGGTCGGGAGGCTGACGAACGTCCAGGTGTCGGCCTTGCGGGCGTCCCATACCCACAGCACGGTGTCGAACTCGTAGTACATCGGGTCATCGTGCCAGGCCACGGGACGATCAGCCCTGGCGGTCGTCCCGCTCCAGGCGCAACGGTGGACAGGTGACCGTCCCGGTAGTCGAGGTCGAGGGCCTGCGCAAGGCCTACGGCGAGACCCGCGCCGTGGACGGCGTCTCGTTCACGGTCGCCGAGGGCGAGATCTTCGGCATGGTCGGGCCTAACGCCGCCGGCAAGACCACCACGGTCGAGTGCCTCGAGGGCCTGCGCGTCCCCGACGACGGCAGGGTCCGCGTCCTGGGCCTCGATCCCCAGCGCGAGGGCGACGCCCTTCGCGAGCGGATGGGCGCCCAGCTGCAGCAGAGCGCCCTGCCGGCGCGACTCCGCGTGGGCGAGGCCATGAGGCTCTTCGCGTCGCTGTACGAGCACCCGCTGCCACCAGGGCCCCTGCTGAAGGAGCTCGGCCTGGCCGACCGCGTCCACGCCACCTGGGCCAGCCTGTCCGGCGGGCAGCGCCAGCGCCTGTCGATCGCGCTCGCGCTCGTGGGCGACCCGGCCCTCGTCTTCTTCGACGAGCTCACCTCGGGACTCGACCCGCAGGCCCGCCGCACGACGTGGGACCTCGTCACGGACGTGCGCGACCGGGGCAAGAGCATCGTCCTGACCACGCACTACATGGAGGAGGCCGCGCGACTCTGCGACCGCGTCATGATCATCGACCACGGGCGAGTGGTCGCCGTGGACACTCCCGCGGACCTCGTCGCATCGCTCGGCGCCGAGCATCGCGTCGTCTTCAGCGGCGCGGAGGTCTCCGACGACGTCTTGTCCGCGCTGCGGGCCGTGTCCACCGTGGCGCTCGTGGAGCGCAAGGGCGACCGCGTGATCGTCCACGGCGCGTCCGACCGCTCGATCTTGGCGGTCCTCACCGTCCTGGACGACCACGGCGCCCCCATCCGTGACCTGCGCACCGAGCAGCCGTCCCTCGAGGATGTCTTCTTGGCCCTCACCGGCCGCGAGCTGCGGGACTGACGCCGTGGCGACGCGCGCGCGCGCAGTCCGGGGCCTCCTCCCTCTGATGGCCGTCCAGACGAGGCTCTACGTGCGCGAGCCGATCGCGACGTTCTTCACCATCGCGTTCGCCCCGCTCCTGCTCGTCCTCTTCGGCCTCATCTACGGCAACGAGCCGAACGAGATGTTCGGCGGGCGAGGGTCCATGGATGTGACCGTCCCCGCCTACATCGGGCTCGTGATCGTGACAGTGGGGTTGATCGGCATCCCCATCCAGACCGCCACGAGCCGCGAGCTCGGCGTGCTGCGTCGGTACCGAGTCACGCCGCTGCGCCCGATCACGTACGTGATCGCCGACGTGGTCGCCTACTACCTCATGACCCTTGCCGGCACCGTCCTGCTCATCGTCGTCGGGGCGGCGGCGTTCGGGGTTCGGGTCGAGGGCAGCGTTCCCGCCGTGCTGGCCGGCTTCACGCTGAGCGCCCTCTCGTTCTTCGCCCTCGGCTACCTCCTGGCCGGACTCGCGCGATCGGCGCGCGTGGCGCAGACGATCGGCATGGTCGTGGCGTATCCGATGATGTTCCTCTCGGGCGCCTCGCTGCCCCTCGAGCTGCTCCCACCCGGCCTGCGTCAGGCCGCCGACCTCATTCCCCTCACCTACGTCGTGCGCCTGATGCGAGGCCTCTGGGCCGGGGATCCGTGGTCCGACCTGGCCACGAGCGTCATCGTCCTGCTCGGGATACTCGTCGTCGGAACAGTGCTCTCGGCGCGGTTCTTCCGCTGGCAGTAGCGCCCTCCTCCCACATCGGCAGCAG
>JAHECE010000009.1 GCA_024641895.1 Actinomycetales bacterium | reverse complement strand
TCAAGGTCGTCCGCAAGGACGACGCCGCCAAGGGCGAACACCCCCAGGCCTGACGCGACCGCGGTGGCGCGCGGGCCGTTGGGGCGGACTCACTGGAAGTCCCTCGAGCGGGTCGGTACGCGTAGCCGAAGCGGCTCCAGCCGGTCGGCCATGAGATTGGTGACCCCGTCGGCCCGCTCGATCGTGCCTCTGGCAACGAGCGCCGCGCTGGTGCGCGCGACGCGGCGGTGCCGAGCCCACAGCCCCGGTGAGCAGATGACGTTGAGGAGGCCCGTCTCGTCCTCCAGTGAGAGGAACGTGACCCCGTTGGCGGTCCCGGGTCGCTGCCGGTGAGTGACCACTCCGGCTACTTCGACCCGACAACCCGTCTCCGCCCGGGCGAGGTCGACGACGGACCGGACGCCGGCATCGTCGAGGTCCGGGCGAGCGAACTCCGTGGGGAACCTGTCCGGCGAGATCCCGGTGGCCCAGACGTCCGCGACCGACGTCTCGAGGTCGTCCATGCCCGGCAGGGTGGGCGCCGTGAGCCCGACCGCGGTTCCCGGGAGGGTCTCGGGACCGTGGCCGGCGACCGCGCCGGCGGCCCAGAGCGCCTCGCGGCGCTCGAGCCCGAAGCAGCTCATCGCCCCGGCCGTGGCCAGCGCCTCGAGCTGGGCGGCCGTGAGCCGGACCCGGCGGGCCAGGTCCGCAAGGTCCGCGAACGAGCCGCCGGAGACGCGCTCGTCGACGATCTGCTGGGCAGTCGTCTCCCCGATCGACCTGATCGGGGCCAGCCCGAGACGGACTGCGAGACCGTCGCTGCCCCGCCGGGCCCTCCGCTCGACGCTCGCCTGCACCTGCGAGGCGAGGAGGTCTGCTCGCTCGACCTGCACTCCGTGCCGCCGGGCATCGGCGACGAGGGACTGCGGCGAGTAGAAACCCATGGGCTGAGCCGCGAGGAGCCCGGCGTAGAACGCGGCCGGGTGGTGCACCTTGAGCCACGCGCTGGCGTAGACGAGATAGGCGAACGAGAAGGCGTGGGACTCGGGGAAGCCGAAGTCCGCGAACGCCTTGAGCTTGTCGAAGATCTGCTCGGCGACGGGCTCTGACACACCTCGTTCACGCATCCCCGCCAAGAGCCGCCCGTGGAGGGCTTCCATCTTCTCGACCGACCGTTTGGACCCCATGGCGCGGCGCAGCTGGTCCGCCTCGGCGGGGGCAAAGCCGGCGACGTCGATCGCGATCTGCATGAGCTGTTCCTGGAACAGCGGCACCCCGAGGGTCTTGGCGAGCGCCGGCTCGAGGAGCGGGTGGAGGTAGGTGACCTTCTCACGGCCGTTGGCGCGGGCGATGTAAGGGTGCACAGAGTTGCCCTGGATGGGGCCCGGCCGGATGAGAGCGACTTCGATGACGATGTCGTAGAAGCACCGCGGGCGCAGTCGCGGGAGGGTCGCCATCTGAGCGCGCGACTCGACCTGGAAGACGCCCACGGTGTCGGCCGCGCACAGCAGGTCGTAGACCGTCGGGTCTTCCTGGGGCATGGAGTGCAGACCAAGTCGGACACCCTCGACCTTCTCGATGGACTCGAAGGCAAGCCGCAGAGCCGTGAGCATCCCGAGGCCGAGGAGGTCGAACTTCACCAGACCGGCATCCGCGCAGTCGTCCTTGTCCCACTGAAGCACCGTGCGCCCTGGCATGGAGGCCCACTCCACGGGGCACACCTCGATCACGGGACGGTCGCACAGGACCATGCCCCCTGAGTGGATCCCGAGGTGTCGCGGGAGCCGGAGCATCCGCTCAGCGATGTCGAGGACTGCGTCGGGGATGTCGCCGAGGTCGCTCGCCGACGGTGGGCGGCGCACAGGGACGACGTCGTGCCGGTCCGCGGTGGGCACCGGTTGCGCGCCGGCCAGGCCCTCAGGCCCGACAGTGGGCGCGCGCTCGAGCCGCCACCAGGGGCTGGCCGGCTCCGGCCCTCGTAGCGATCCCCACCGTTCGATGCTCTTGCTCCACGCGTCCTGCTGCCCGACGTCGAAACCGAGGGCCTTGGCGGCGTCTCGGACCGCCGACCGCGGCCGGTAGGAGATCACGTTGGCAACCTGCGCGGCATGCATCCGGCCGTAACGTGAGTAGACGAACTGGATGACCTCCTCGCGGCGCCGGGACTCGATGTCGACGTCGATGTCCGGGGGGCCCGAGCGTCCCGTGGAGAGGAATCGTTCGAAGAGCAGCTTGTGCCGGACGGCGTCGACCGCAGTGATGCCGAGGGCGTAGCAGACGGCAGAGTTGGCGGCGGAGCCGCGGCCCTGACAGAGGATTCCTCGCTCACGGCAGAAGTCCACGATCTCGTGGACGATGAGGAAGTAGCCCGGGAAACCGAGCTCGATGATCACGTCGAGCTCGTGCTCGAGCATCGCGTAGGCGCCGCTCTGCCGCTCGGCCTGCGGCGGGCCGTACCGGTCCCGCGCGCCACGACGTACCAGCTCGCGAAGCCAGGTGGCCTCGGTGTGCCCCTCGGGCACCGGGCACGGCGGCAGGTCCGGGGCGACGAGCGCGAGGTCGAAGGCGCACTCCTCGGCGAGCGCTGCCGCCGTGGCGACCGACTGAGGATGACGGGCATGCCGGGCAAGCATCTCCACTGGTGAACGGAGGTGTGCGGAGCTGGGCGACAGCCACCCGTCGATGTCCTCGAGACTGGACCGCGACCGCACCGCGGCGAGGACGTCGGCGAGCGGCTGGTCGCTCGGCCGGGCGCAGTGCACTCCCCCCGTGGCGACCAGCGGCAGGTCTGCTCCTGCTGCGAGCTCCGCAAGGGCGTCGCAACGGGCGGAGTCCAGCGGCCCCCCGTTGTCGGTGATCTCGACCGCCACGTTGTCCCGTCCGAACACGCCGGTCAACCGGTCGAGGGCGTGCCGGGCGGCTGCCGGTCCGGCCGTCTCCAGGGCCGCGCGCACGGCTCCCTTGCGACAGCCGGTGAGCACGAGCCACTGCCCACCCGCGGTCGCCCCCAGCGACTCCAGGTCGTAGTCGGCCTCACCCTTGACGCCCGTGGCGAGGTGAGCCTCGGCGATGGCGCGGGAGAGCCGGTGGTAACCCTCCGGACCCCGCGCAAGAACCAGCAGATGTGTGGCGCGGGGATCCGGGACACCTGTCGCACGGCCGTGCTGGTCGAGGCTGAGCTCGGCCCCGAAGACGCTGGCCAGCCCGAGGGCACGGGCTGCCTGCGCGAACCTGACGACGCCGTACAGGCCGTCGCGGTCGGTGATCGCCAGCGCAGACAGGCCGAGCCGAGCGGCCTCGGCGGCAAGCTCCTCGGGCTGGTTGGCCCCGTCGAGGAAGCTGAACGCGGAGTGAGCGTGCAGCTCGGCATAGCGAGCTCCCGCACCGAAGCCGGCAAGGCTAGTCATAGATGCCCTCCAGCCACCAGGAGGCGGGATCTGCCTCGGAGTCTGCGACGCCGCCCGAGCCGGGATCGACGGCTGACGCAGAACCGGTGTCGACGGCGACGAGCACCCCCGGCCCCTCGGCGAGCACGACCTGCAGGTAGGCGCGTCGGCGCGGCTGGTCGGACCACCAGCGTTCCGTGACGGGCCAGGGGCCCGCCCACGCCTCGACCCGCACCGACGGTGCAGCCGCGGCACCGGTCCCCTGCGCACCGCCTCCCGAACGTGCGCCCCGCGTCCCGGGAACCCCGACGACCCAGGCCGGATGCCCCGTGAGCTGCCCTCGCTCCCCCATCCGCACCACCTGACCGGCATCGTCGAGTACCTGGACAGAGAAGGGATCGGCGGGCACGGTGGCAGGCAGGGGCGGGGGGATCCGGCCCGGCCACGGCGCCCCGGTCGGTCGCAACGGCACGGCCTCGTCCCCCCAGGCGACGAGGCGCACCCGATCCCGGGGGTCACGGCCGCCCTGCGCGACCGGGACGAGCACGCCGCCGGCTCCGAGCAGGCCTTGAATGCGCAAGGCAGCGCGGCTGGCCTGGACCTCACCCCGCCGGGCCTGTCCCCACAACCCGTCCTGCGCGACGTTCGCCGGGCTGACCTCCTCGGCTGCCAGCTCGAGGCGGACGAGCGGGGCGCTGGGGCCCGCTCCGCTGCGGCCACCGATCCAGCCCTCGAGCTGCCAGCGGACCCGATCGGTCAGCTCGGTGGCGGTCAGGGCGCTGTCGATGCGCCAGGTCCGGATCAGCTCCTGGCCGGTCTCGGTGCGGGCTTCGACACGCAGCCGGGCACAGACCACCCCGCGCCGCAGCATCCGCTCGTGCAGCTGCTCCGCCAGCCGCCGGGCCGCGAAGGCCGCGGCGTCGATGCGCATGGCAGGTGGATCGAGCTCCGTACGGACGATGACGTCCTGCTCGGGCCTGCGCACCACCGGCGGCCGGACGTCCCTGCCCTGCGCGAGCCGGTGGGCGTTGACCCCGGCAGCCCCGAACCGTGCGACGACGTCCCGGTGAGCCAGGGCGGCGAACGCGCCGAGAGTTCGTAGGCCGAGTCGTCGCAGCAGGTCGGTGAGGGCATCGGTTTGCGCCCGAGCCTCCCGAGTGGTCACGACGTACTGCAGGTCCCGCAGGTCACGCGGCGCGAGGAAGGCAGCCGCCGCGCCGCGGGGCACGATCTGGTTGTCGCGGGCCGCGAGGACAGCCGCAAGGACGCCGTCGGCGATCCCGACCTGACACTCCGCACCGGTCTCTTCGGCCACCCGACCGACGAGCAGCTCGGCGAGCGACTCCTCCGAGCCGACGTAGCGGCTCGGCCCACGAGCAGGTAGGAGGACGATGCCGGGGCGGGCGATCTCGACACCCGCGACGACCGTCTCGACAGCCTGGACGAGGGGCTCAAAAGCACGGATGTCCCGGCCCTCGTCGGCAGCGACGAGCACGAGCTCAGGGCACACCCCCTGCGCACTGCGGCGTCGCATGCCTCGCCGCACGCCCTCCCGGCGGGCCCGGGCGGAGACCGCAACGATCCCCCGGCCGTCGTGCACCGCGACCGGCAGGTGGGCTGCGGCGACTCCTTCGGCGACAGCCGCGGCAACCGCCCAGTCGGGGACCCAGAGGCCTGCCAGGCGGGTGGCCGTCTCTTCGAGCGCTGCCACGGTCTACCCGGCCCGCTGCCCGGCGACGGACATGACCGGCTCCGGGGTGGCGCCGGACGCCGGCAGGAGATGAACGCCGTCGGGCGAGCGCAACCACGCCCGCACCACGCGACCGGCGGCAGCACCTCGTCCGCCGACCCGGACGCCGAGCTCCCGCCCCCGCAACGCCCCGTACCCCTGCCCGAGGCCGGTCCACCGGGACTCGGTCACCGACAGGACCAGCTCCGCGCCGGGCCACGGTTCCGTGCTGAGCAGGACGGCCTCTCGATGCCGGAGCCTGGAGGAGAGCTGCCTGCGATCGCGGTCGACGAGATGGGGCACGTTGCCGACAACGATCACGTCGAACCCGTCGACGGCGGCGGCGAGCACGGTCGAGGTACCTGGTCCCGGCTCGGGCACCAGAGCCATCCGGTCCAGGGGCAGGCCGATCTCCGCCGCCGCGGCGAGCCCGAGATCAGGCAGCCCGAGGACGGCGCACCAGGCGCCTTCGCGACATGCAGCGGCAGCGATCCCGAGGAGCAGGGACGCCGATCCCTCGACCCGCGCCACGCTTCCTCGACGCAGCCCGCCGAACGGGATGAGTGGGACCAGGGCATCCGGCACAGGCAGATACCGGTCGCTGACCGTGGTGCGGGAGGCGGCGACGGCGGGTGGGGCTACCGGCCCCACCCGCGAGTGTCGCGGCGCCGCCGTCGACTCCGACGACACCGGCCTGACCTGCGACAGAGCGGTCCGCATCCCCGTCGCCGCCTCAGCCCGCGCGAGAGCAAGCGTGGCGACCCGCAGCCGCTCGGCGAGAGAAGCGTCCTGCCCGCTTCCCGCGGCGGGCACAGTCCGCGCGGCGACGTCGATGCTCATGCCCCTCCTCAACCGGCGACCTTGTTCGAACACCTGTTCGACATGACTAGTACACGCCGTCGCGAGGTCGCTGTCAACCACCGAGGTGGTCGCGCCACTCACGGTCGCTCGAGGCGAGCACACGGGTCATGAGAAAGGCCCGAGCGACCGGCTCGCCGCCGGCGACCGTGACTGCGCAAGGACCCGAACGGGCTGAGGCCGCCAGATCGCACCCCAGCCAACCTCAGGCGTCACCACCACCGCGGGCGCCCCGTCCGTCGCAGGACGGGCGCGGGCGCGGCTACCGGTTCCGGCCGGAGTGGTGCGGCACCGAGGCCGTGATGACCGTGCCGTCAGCGCGGGTGGTCGCTCGCAGGGCCCGGGGCTCCGGCTCGCCGTCGATCCGGGGGCCCTGGTGCTCGAGCGGAACGGTCACTGGACCAGTGTTGGGGATCTCGACCGTCTCGCCGCGAACGCCGACGGTCGCGCTGGTCCCCACCTCGATCTCGAACGTGATCGACTCCTGGCGGACCGTGACGAGCACCCGCGTGCCGCTCAACGCGATCCGGAAAGCCAGCGACTCCCACGACTCGGGCAGACGCGGGTCGAACGTGATATCCCCCGCGTAGTCCCGCATCCCGCCGAAGCCGTACACCAGCCCGCTCCACACCCCTCCTGCAGAGGCGACATGGACGCCGTCGGACGTGTTGTTGTGCAGATCGGCCAGGTCCACGAAGAGGGCGTCGTAGAAGTAGTCGAGGGCCAGCTGGTGGTAGCCCACCTCCGCCGCGATGATCGACTGGACGACGCCTGAGAGAGTCGAGTCACCCGTGGTGATGGCATCGTAGTAGTCGAAGTCGGCCTTCTTCTCCTCGGGAGTGAAGTGGTTCCCCTGGAGGAAGAGGGCGAGCACCACGTCCGCCTGCTTGAGCACCTGGAAGCGGTAGATGACCAGCGGGTGGTAGTGCAGGAGGAGCGGGCGCTTGTCCTGCGGGGTATTCGGAAGGTCCCACACCTCCCGCTCGTGGAACTGCGAGTCCTGCGGATGGATGCCGAGCGCGTCGTCGTACGGGATCGCCATGGCCTCGGCCGCCCGCACCCACTCCGCCACCTCGTCGGGACGCAGACCCAGCCGCACCACCATCCGCGCATGGTCCTGAGGCCGGGTCACCTCGAGGTCCTTGACGGCGCGGGCCGCCCGACGCAGGTTGAAGCGTGCCATGACGTTCGTGTAGAGGTTGTCGTTCACCACCGTGGTGTACTCGTCAGGCCCGGTGACCCCGTGGATCCGGAACGACTCCTCCCCGTTCCCTCGCCAGAAGCCGAGGTCGGCCCACAGGCGCGCCGTCTCGACGAGGATGTCGACACCCTCCTTGGCCATGAAGTCGTCATCACCGGCCGCGTTCACGTACTTCGCCACCGCGAAGGCGATGTCCGCGTCGATGTGATACTGCGCCGTCCCGGCCGCGTAGTAGGCCGAGGCCTCCTCACCGTTGATCGTGCGCCACGGGAAGAGCACGCCCTCCTGCGTCAGGTCCCGCGCCCGCTCCGCGGCCGCGGGCAGCATCGTGTACCGGAACCGCAGCGCGTTCCGGGCGAACAGTGGCGTCGTGTAGACGAAGTACGGGACGACGTAGATCTCGGTGTCCCAGAAATAGTGCCCGCCGTAGCCCGATCCGGTGACACCCTTCGCCGGGATGCCGCTTCCCTCGGCGCGACCGGCCGCCTGGGCGAGCTGGAAGAGATTCCACCGCACGGCCTGCTGCATCCCGGGCTGCCCCGCGATGACCACGTCGGAGCGAGCCCAGTAGTGGTACAGCCAGGCACGCTGGTCCGCGAACTGCCGCTCGACCCCCTCGGACTTGACACGGTCCAGGGTGCGCTCGCAACGGTTGCCGAGCTCGCGGGCCGGCACGGCGCGGGACGTGTGGTAGCTGACCGCCTTGGTGATCGTGATCTTCTTGCCGGGCTCCGCGTGGATCCTGAAGCCGTGCTTGGCGAAGTCCTCGTTGACCTCGGTGACCTCTTGGTAGGTGTTCTCGGTCTCGATCGTGTGGTCGACCCCGACCGCCAGGGTCATCCCCGAGTTGGTGCACCGGTAACCGAGCAGCGCACGCCCGTCCTTCTCCCCGTGCGAGACCGGTTGGAGAACACGCCAGTCGAACGCCTCCGCCTTGCGCGGATCAGGCAGCCCCTTGGCCGACGCCTTCGACCGGTACTCGTCCAGCCCCTCCTGCCTGTTGAGGATCTGCGAGGAGACCGCGACCGGGGCCTCGGCGTCGAGCACCGTGACCTCGAGCGTCATGATCGCGAGGTGACGGTGGGTGAAGGACACCATCCGCCGGGAGCGGACGTGCACCCGGTTCCCGGACGGGGTGCGCCACAGGATGTCCCGGCTCAGCACGCCATCGGCGAAGTCCAACGTCCGCTCGTAGGAGACGATGTCAGCGACCGACAGCAGCAGAGGCTCGTCATCGACATAGATCCGCATCAGCTTCGCGTCCGGGGCGTTGACGATCGTCTGCCCCACCCTCGCGAAGCCGAACGCCTCCTCGGCGTGCCGGATCGGCCACGTCTCGTGGAAGCCGTTGATGAACGTGCCGTGGCTGTGGGTGTCCCGCCCCTCCTCCACGTTGCCGCGAAGACCGAGATAGCCGTTGCCCACGGCGAACAGCGTCTCGGTGGTCCCGAGGTCCTCGGCGCTGTAGATGGCCTCGGTGAGCCGCCACGGATCGACCGGGAAGCGCATCCGGTCGAGGTACTCGGGCATGCGCCCGGGCCGCATTCCTGCAGCCCCGTGCTCCCGACGTCGCTGCGTCATGAGGTCACCAGCTCCGAGAGGTCGTTCACCACGATGTCCGCACCTGCCTCGAGGAGCGCCGCAGCACCCGCGCCCCGATCCACCCCGAGGACGAGACCGAACCCCCCGGCCCGCCCCGCAGCGACACCGGAGACGGCGTCCTCGACCACGACAGCCCGATCGGCGGGAACGCCGAGCTGCTGAGCCGCGTCGGCGAACGTCTCGGGAGAGGGTTTCCCCGCCAGGCCCCGCGCAGCAGCGACCACACCGTCGACGACGACGCCGAAACGGTCGGCCAGGCCCGCAGCTTCGAGCACCGGGACGGCGTTGCGCGAGCTCGACACGACCGCCACGGAGATGCCGCGACGCCGGAGCTCGTCGAGAAAGGCCACGCTGCCGGGGTACGGCTGCACCCCGGTCTCCCGGAGCACCTCGTTGAAAGCCGTGTTCTTCATGTTCCCCAGCGCGCACACGGTGTCGTAGCCGGGCTCGTCGCTCGGGTCACCCTCTGCCAGGACGACACCACGGGAAGCCAGGGCGGACCGGACGCCGTCGTAGCGAGGCTTCCCGTCGACGTGTTCGAAGTAGTCCGCGTCGGTGTATGGCGGGAGGATGTCGCGCGCCTCGAAGTAGCTCGAGAACATGCGGTCCCATGCCGCCATGTGAACATCCGCAGTCGGGGTGAGCACGCCGTCGAGGTCGAAGAGCACCGCGTCGACCCGGTCCCAGTCCATCGTCCCAACGTACTCCGGGCACGGCCGATCAAGGCCAGATCATCTGCCAGCCAATGATTGCGCGTGGACGCCTGCGGCGGATCGCCGTGCGGGTCACGCGCCACTCGCGCCCTCGCACGAGCAGGGCGCGTCAGGCGAGCGCGGTCCAGGTTGCCGAGCGTCGGGCAGCGTCGTAGACCGTTGAGATCGTCGGTCCGTCGAGGATCTCCTCCCGCCGACGAAGCCAGGAACGCAGCCCTGGTCGGTTCACGATGTGCACGTCGCACGGCGCGTCCTGCACCGCGAATTCCTCAGCACCTTCCACGACCAGGACGCCCGCCGCCGACACGGGGAAGCCGCAGGCCTCGGTGAGGCAACGGCTCGCCCGCAGGGCCTCGTGCCGGCTGTCGCTGACGTAGGCGACTGCGACCCCGTCGACACGGAAGACGTTGCCGCGAACCCACACCCGGCTGCCGGGATGGGACTTCGTACTCACGGTGTACACGCCCCCCGGTCCGATGACGAGATGGTCGACGGCCGTTCCGTTCACCCCGACCGGGATCTCGCACAGGCACCGCCAGCGAGCGTCCCTCCTCGACAAGCGCGCAAGGTGGGCGACGGTCCGGCGATCGCCCCCGACGGCGCCGCGCCCCGCCGGCCGCCCCCACCGACCCAGAAGTCGTTCAGCCAGGAGGTGAGCCGCGCCCCCGATCATGTCCGATTCAGCCACCGGCCCGGTTGCCCCGACGGGCGACGCCGACCATCGCTCGGCGTCGCCGCTCACCTTGCCCACCCTGACCGCACGACGCCCCCACCAGTCCGAACCACACCAGACCTGCAGACCCATCTTGCCGCGAAATGCCCCCACATGAGGGGCGAATCGCGTCAGGATCGCGCCATGATGCGTCCTGGCCGGACCGGACCTTGATCGACGCGCGTCCCCGACAGCGCGTCCGCCACACGCCGCGCGCGACGTGTCGCTCGCGAGCCCTGCTCGGCCCTCGCCCAAGCCCCGCCCCTAACTCTCGTCAGCGACGAGCTCACCAGCGGCGGACCCCCCTCGAGACCGCCCCGGGCCCGCCGAGTTTCGGCGGTCCCCGGGCGGGCCGCCGACTCCGGCGCTCACCGTTCGAACCAGGGCCACACCGCGACCTGAATGTATCGAAATGCGCCCGGAGCAGGCGCGCCGAAAAACACGGGAAAGGCGAGATATCCCCTTCGACCTCGGGCCGGCAGGCTCCATTGACGAACAGGTCGGGCCCGTCCGTCCACGCCGCACGCCGAACAACGACGGCGCGCGCGCCGCGCGATTCCAACACACGACCTGCATCACCGCCCGTGCGACGCTGCACCGGGACATCGGATCGCGAGGTCCAGCTATTCGATCAGGCAAATGCGTCAACACGCATTGCACGGGATATTTCTGTATTAGAATGCGATAATCGATCGAAGGCCGATGAAAGGCGTCGAAAGTCGTGCGACACGGCGACCCAGCCCCCGGGTCGACCTCGTGAAAGACCAAACCCCCGAAATGGAGAAGAGCCCGTGAAGCCGAACCACGTCCTGACGGCCATCGGGATCGCCCTGGTGGCGACCGCATTCGTCAAGTTCTCCTTCATCGGCTATCAGCCGGAGGAAGGAGCGGCTTTTGCGGGCGTCGCCATCCTCGGCGCAGGCGCGCTCGGTCTCGCCGACCTGGTGAAGGGCCGCCTTGACGGTTGGCACCGCCGGACGAACCTCTCGGCGACCTGAGCCTGCGACGTCCGGCGCGTCTCATTCCTGCACGGATCGCTGCGGAGACCCTCGCACTCAGGCCGACCGAGGGCACCGGGTTGCCCAGAAGGCGACCGCACTCGCCGCCGCGACGTTGAGGGAGTCCACCCCGCCCTCCATCGGGATCCGCACGACGACGTCGCAGGACGAGACCGTGGCGGGCTTGAGCCCGTCTCCCTCCGCGCCGAGGACGAACGCGACCTTCTCAGGCAAGGCTGACGCGAAGTCGTCCAGCGACACGGCGTCGTCGGCGAGCGCGAGCGCCGCGACGGTGAAGCCCAGGGCACGAAGCTCAGCGATGCCTGCGGGCCACGGGTCGATGCGCGTCCACGGCACCTGGAACACGGTGCCCATCGACACCCGGACGCTCCGGCGGTAGAGCGGGTCGGCGCAACGAGGCGTGACCAGCACGGCGTCGACCCCGAGCGCTGCACAGCTGCGCACCACGGCGCCGACGTTCGTGTGGTCGACGACGTCCTCCAGCACCGCGACCCGGCGCGCTCCCGCAAGAACCTCGGCCGGCGTCCGCAGCGGCGGGCGGTGCATCGATGCCAGCGCGCCCCGATGGACGTGGAAGCCGGTGATGCCCTCGAGCACGCCCCGCTCGGCCACATAGACGGGCACGCCGCCCACGACCTCACGGTCCCCGCCGAACCGTTCCAGCATCGCTTCGACGTCGGGCAGCCAACGGGGAGCCAGCAGGATCGACCTCGGGCGGTGCCCCGCTGCCAGCGCACGGCCGAGAACGGTCGAGCTCTCCGCGATGTAGAGGCCGCGCTCGGGCTCCTGCCGGGCGCGCAGCGCGACGTCGGTGAGGGCGACGTAGTCGGCAAGACGTTCATCGTCGGGACGGGTGATCGGGATGACCGGCACCTGACCATTCTGAAGCAGCAGGCGACGTACGGCCGCCTCGGCAACGGGTACGGGAGGCGCCGACGCGCCGCCGCTGCCTCGCCCGACGACGAGGCGCGACGCCGGTGCCGATCTCAGACCCCACCGGCACATTGATTCAGATCCATACGGACCCGCCATCAACACGTTGCGGACAGGAATGCGGCACCTTGCGGATTAATCCTGCCAGGCATGACTAACAATTGGATTCTCCGGGGGGAAGCGCTCAACACACCGCACGAAGCAATTTCATTCCCTACCTTGGAGGGCAGTCGTGGCATCGACCACTGGACTCACCGGACAGCGCGCCCGCCCCGCGCGAAACGCCAGATACCTGCTCGTCTGCACCGCGGGCCTCGGCTTCTGGTACGGCATCAACTTCTGGCCCGGCTGGCAGTCAATCCCCGTGCTGACCGAGGCGGCAGCCGGCCTTCTCCCTCTCCTCAATCTGTGGCTGCTCGCGGTCGTCGTGTCAAACGCCGTGTACATCGTCTTTGATGCGCCGTGGTTCAAGTCCGCCTCGCAGATCTTCGTCACAACGGCATCCATCGCACTCGCCGCGAAGGCGTACACCGATTTCCCGTTCGACTTCTCGATGTTCTACTACTACGACTTCGACTGGATCGCGGGCCTGGCACTGATGGCCGCGGTCGTCGGAGGGCTGATCCGGCTGGTCGTCTTGGGCATCCGCTTCGTGCGCGCCGCAACACGTGGCATGGACGACTACCTCTGGATCCGCAAGGTTCGGAACACTCTTGAAGCCAAGACCTACATGGCTGCCCTTGCGCGGCCGTTGGCACCCGCCTTCTCCGCCTCGGCCGGCCCGGGCCGGGAGCCCGCCGGCTGGGCCGACAGGTCCGACGGCATCGCCCGTACCGTCGCCGGCGACCCGTCCAGCAACACTCTCGCCCGATTCGCCGAGCTCGGCGGGGTGCTCGAGGAAGAGCCGGCACCGCCGAGCGAGGCCTCGACCCTGCCGCCGGGCACCGAGGCCGGCGATGACCGCCGGGGCCGCCGGGCGGCGCACGCCTTGTCGACCAGCGCGAAGATCCAGCTGCCGCGGCTCGGGCGTCGCAAGGTCGGATCGCACGCCGCTCGCTGACCGGCGGGTGGAGCGATCAACGACTCACCCCCCGCACCTCGCGCCGGGCCACCTCAGGGTGGCCCGGCGCGCGCTGCGTCCCCCGCCGGTCACCGGCCCGCTCTAGCCTGTGCCCATGGGCCTTCCGGAGATCGCCGCGTGGATCGACGAAGCGGTCAACCGCCGCAGCATGGCGTTCCTCGTGCGCCGCGGCTGGCGCCCACGAGTCGTGGGCTTCACCGGCTACGGCTCGGCCGAGAGCCTGCACGTCCTGGGCAGGGTCATCATGAGCAACCCCAGCAAGGACGCCGCGCGAGCGCCGGCCTTCGGACCCCGGTCGCTCGGCGTGCTCGCGGAGCGGGGCTGGCGGGCGTACTTCAGCGCGCAGGTGCCACACCATCCGGTCCTGGTCCGCGCCGGCAACAGCGTCGCGCGAACCAGCGCTGACCGTGGGGGCTACATCGACGTCATGCTGAACGACCACGGCCTGGCGCCGGGGTGGCACACGGTCCGGATCGATGCGAAAGCCGCGAGACCCGTCAAGGCGAAAGTGCTGGTGGTCGGGTCCGAGACACGCACGGGCCTCGTCTCCGACATCGACGACACGATCATGGTGACGATGCTCCCGCGCGTGCTGATCGCGGCCTGGAACACGTTCCTGCGGCACTCCTCGGCCCGAAAGCCGGTGCCCGGCATGGCCGAGTTCTACCGGCAGATCCTCGCCGAGCACCCCGACTCCCCCGTCTTCTACCTCTCCACAGGCGCGTGGAACGCCGTGCCCACGCTGCGCGCGTTCATGACCAAGCACGGGTACCCGGAAGGTCCGATGCTCATGACGGACTGGGGTCCGACGGCGACGAGCCTGTTCCGCTCCGGCGTCGAGCACAAACGCATGAGGCTCCGGGACCTGCTCATCACCTTCCCGAAGATCCGCTGGGTGCTCGTCGGCGACGACGGCCAGCACGACCCGATGGTCTACGACGAGCTGGCCCGCGAGCATCCCACGCACGTCGCGGCCATCGCGATCAGGCAGCTCAGCCCCGCCGAGCAGGTCCTCTCGCACGGCACTCCCGAGAGCCTCGACCCGCTGGACCCCCGCCGCAACGCCTCGTCCGAGCACGGCGTGCCCACCGTCGCAGGACGGGACGGGCGCCACCTCCTGCGCGCCCTGCCGGGGATCGTGGCCGCAACCCGCCGCCGCGACGGCTCCGAGGACCGCGGCTCCTAGATCTCGACGGCGGCGGCCTCGAACTGGCTCGCGTACAACCTGGCGTAGGCGCCGCCGGCCGCCATGAGCGCGTCGTGCGAGCCCTGCTCGACGATCTGGCCGTCCTCCATGACGAGGATCACGTCGGCGCCGCGGATGGTCGACAGCCGGTGGGCGATCACGAAGCTCGTCCGGCCCACGCGCAGCGCGTTCATGGCCTGCTGCACGAGGACCTCCGTGCGCGTGTCGACCGAGCTCGTGGCCTCGTCCAGGATGAGGATCGCCGGGTTGGCGAGGAACGCCCGCGCGATCGTGATCAGCTGCTTCTCGCCCACCGAGACCGTGCCGCCCTCGTCGTCCACCACGGTGTCGTACCCGTTCGGAAGAGCCCGCACGAACCTGTCGACGTAGGTGGCCTCGGCTGCAGCGACCACCGCCGCGTGATCGACGTGCGCCGGGTCACCCCCGCCGTAGGCGATGTTCGCCTCGATGGTCCCGTCGAAGAGCCAGGTGTCCTGCAGCACCATGCCGATCTTCGACCGGAGCTCGTCGCGGGTCATCCTCGCCGTGTCGATCCCGTCGAGGGTGATCCGGCCACCGTCGAGCTCGTAGAACCGCATGATGAGGTTGACGAGGGTGGTCTTGCCGGCGCCGGTCGGGCCGACGATGGCGACTGTCCGACCGGGCTCCGCGACGAGCGACAGCCCGTCGATGAGCGGCGTGTCCGGGAGGTACCGGAAGGACACGTCCTCGAAGGTCACCCTGCCCCGCACGCTCGCGATGCGCTCGGGCTCTTGCGGATCGGGGGACTGCTCCTCGGCGTCGAGCAGCTCGAAGACTCGCTCGACGGAGGCGACGCCGGACTGGAGCAGGTTCGCCATCGAGGCGACCTGGCTGATCGGCATCGTGAACTGGCGCGAGTACTGGATGAACGCCTGCACGTCGCCGAGCGTCATCGCGCCCGAGGCGACTCGCAGGCCCCCGATGACCGCGATCGCCACATAGGTCACGTTGGCGATGGACATCATCGCGGGCTGGATGATGCCCGAGACGAACTGCGCGCGGAAGCTCGCCTCGTACAGGTCGTCGTTCTCGGTGTGGAACGTCCGGATCGCCGACTCCTGCTGACCGAAGACCTTGACCAGTGCATGCGCGGTGTACATCTCCTCGATGTGCCCGTTGAGCTGGCCCGTGACCCGCCACTGCTTGACGAACTGCGGCTGGGACCGCTTCGCGATGAGCGCGGCCACCACGCCGGACAGGGGCACGGTCACGAGCGCGACCACCGCCAGCAGGGGGGAGATCCACACCATCATCACGAGCACGCCGGCGACCGTGAGCACGGCGTTGATGAGCTGGCTCATCGTCTGCTGCAGGGTCTGCGACACGTTGTCGATGTCGTTGGTGACCCGCGACAGGATCTCCCCGCGCGTCCGCTTGTCGAAGTAGCTCAGCGGTAGGCGTCCCAGCTTGGCCTCGACATCGGCACGGAGCCGGAACGTCGTGCGCTGCACCACGTAGGTGGTGATGAGCCCTTGCAGGTAGCTGAAGAGGGATGAGCCGAGGTAGATGGCGAGCACCGACAGGAGGATCAACCCGAGCCTCGTGAAGTCCACCCCCTGACCCGGCACGACGCCGGGCATCGCGGAGAGCATGTCCGCGAGGCCGTCCTGCCCCTGGGCTCGCAGACCGGCGACGGCGCCGTCGACCGTGGTCCCGGCGGGCAGGCGCGCGCCCACCACCCCCGCGAAGATCACGTTCGTCGCGCTCCCGAGGACCTTCGGACCGAGCACCGCCAGCGTCACGGAGAAGACCGACAGCGCGCCGATGACAGCGATCCACCGTCGCTCGGGCCGCAACGACTGGACGAACCTCTTCCCGGAGCCGCGGAAGTCCAAGGCCTTCTCGACGGGCATCCCGGCTCCGCCCATCGGGCCCATCCGGTGCCCGCGCATCCCGCCGGGCGGGCCTGCGGCGGCCGGACGGCCGCTCTCGGCCGGGGCACCCCTGGTCGCGCTCACGCCGCCTCCTCCTCGGTCAGCTGGGACAGGACGATCTCTCGGTACGTCTCGCACGTCTCCATGAGCTCGGCGTGCGCGCCGATGCCCACCACGCGGCCTGCATCGAGCACCACGATCCTGTCGGCGTGCAGGATCGTCGACACCCGCTGCGCCACGATGACGACCGTCGCCTCGCGCGTGTAGGGCACGAGGGCGGCGCGCAGGCGCGCGTCGGTCGCGAAGTCGAGCGCCGAGAACGAGTCGTCGAAGAGGTAGATCTCGGGGGTGCGCACCAGCGCGCGCGCGATCGCCAGGCGCTGGCGCTGACCACCCGAGAAGTTCGTGCCGCCCTGAGCGACAGGCGCGTCCAGGCCCTCGTCGAGCGACCTGACGAAGCTTGCGGCCTGAGCGACCCGCAGGGCCTCCCAGAGGTCGTCGTCGCTCGCGTCCGGCTTGCCGTAACGCAGGTTCGAGCCGATCGTGCCGCTGAAGAGGTAAGGCTGCTGAGGCACCAGCCCGATGCGCGACCACAGGAGCTGCGGGTCGAGGTCACGGACGTCGATCCCGTCGACCCGGACCTGGCCGCCGGTCGCGTCGTACAGCCGCGGGATGAGCCCGAGCAGGGTCGACTTGCCGGATCCGGTGGAACCGATGACGGCCGTCGTCTCACCGGCCCGCGCATGGAAAGAGATGTCCCGCAGCACCGGCGCCTCCGCGCCGGGGTAGGTGAAGTCGACTCCCACCAGCTCCAGGTCGCCCCGCACGTCCAGCAGGGTGACCGGGGTCCGCGGCGCCACCACGGTCGTCTCCGTACGCAGGACCTCCGTGATGCGCTCGGAGGAGACCTGCGCGCGAGGCACCATCATGAAGATCATCGCGGCCATCATCACCGAGAAGAGGATCTGCATGAGGTAGCTCAGGAAGGCGACGAGCTCCCCGACCTGCATGTCGCCGGCACCGATGCGGTGGCCCCCGAACCAGAGCACCGCGACGCTCGAGACGTTCACCACGAGCATCACGAGCGGGAACATCAGCGCCATGAGGCGACCGACCCCGATCGAGACGTCCATGAGGTCGCGGTTCGCGTCGGCGAACCGCTCTCGCTCGAGGTCCTCGCGCACGAAGGCCCGGATGACACGGATACCGCTGATCTGCTCCCGGAGCACCTGGTTGATCCGGTCGATCCGCCCCTGGACGAGCCGGAAGAGGGGCACCATCGGCCTGAGCACGAGGAGCATGGACCCGACCAGCACAGGGACGACGACCACCAGCAGGCCCGACAGCCGCACGTCCTCACGCAGCGCCATGATGACGCCGCCGATCATGACCATCGGCGCGGACATCGCGATCGTCAGCCCCATGAGCACGAGCATCTGGACCTGCTGGACGTCGTTCGTGGTCCGGGTGATGAGCGAGAACGTGCCGAGCTGCCCGACCTCGCGGGTCGAGAACGTCTGCACCCGCTCGAAGACGCCTGCCCTCAGGTCGCGACCGACGGCCATCGCGGTGCGTGCCGCGAAGTAGACCGCCGTGATCGCCGCGGCGACCTGGAGCGCGGTGAGGGCGAGCATGACCCCGCCGGTGCGCAGGATGTAACTCGCGTCGCCCTGCGCGACGCCGTTGTCGATGATGTCGGCGTTGAGGCTGGGCAGCGCGAGGTTGCCGAACGACTGGACGAGCTGGAGGACGACGACCAGCAGGATCACGCGCGTGTAGGGGCGCAGGTAGGTACGCAGAAGACTCGTGAGCATCAGGACTCCGGCCCGGGTCGGGTAGGTGGTGGTGACGAGGTCGCCGTGGCGAGCAGGCCGCCGACGAGGCAGCTGGCCACGTCGGCCGCGGTCAGGCGAGCGGCGTCGGGCAGGCCTGGCATCCGGTCGCCGAGGACGACTCCGCGCACGAGGCCCGCGGCCTGCAGGGGCGAGACGCGCAGCCGCGCGGAATCCGGCTCCAGCACCGACGCGATCGCGCGCAGCACCCGCGCGTCACGGGCCGCGTGCTCGGCACCCGGGCCCTGGTGGGCGCCGTGCGCCGACCCCGGCCCCACGCCTGCGAGGCCCTGCAGCACGGTCATCAGCTGCACGATGCCGGCCATCCGGGCGCTCAGAAGGTCGACGACGCGGCGCACGCGGTCCTCGAGGGGCTGCTCCCGGTCGAGGGTCGCGAGGCCCCGCTCGAGCGGCCCCGGGTCCATCGCCTGGGCCAGGGCGGCCTGGACGAGGGCGCGCTTGTCTGCGAAGACCCGGAACAGGGTCCCTTCGGCAACCCCGGCGGCTTCGGCGAGCTCGCGCGTGGAGACCTGAGCCCCCCGCTCGCGAAGGAGGGGAACTGTCGCCCTCAGGACGGCTGCGCGGCGCTCCTCGGGTGGGAGGGGCGCCGCCCGGCGGGGTGCGCAGCCATCATCGTGCATGCCGGAATGCTAAATGAGTGAGCACTCACTCACGAGCAGGTTGACGCCACGACGCCCGCGCCGTCCAGAGCGGCCGGCCGGCTCCTCGCCGCGACAGGTCGATCACCACCCGCGCGGCGGACAGGGAGCCTGGTCAGATCTTGCGCTCCGGCGGCGGAGGCGGAAGGAACTCTTGCTCGGCCGAGGCCTGACCTCGCTCAGCGAGCGTGCTGAACGGTGAGCCGGAGCGCGTACCCGCGGTCGTCGCCTCGGACGTGGCCTCCTCCAGCTGGCTTCGCGCCTCGGCGAGGGCCTCCGCCGGCGAGGGCAACGACGTCTCGGGCAGGTCGTCGGCGGGCAGGTCTCCACGACGCCCGCTGCGGCCGCGGCCTCCGCCGCCGTCTCCGGCGGCGAAGGGTTCTTGCGCCTGCGGACCACCGAAGGCCGATCGGATCGCGCCGAGCGCAGCAGTGAACTCCGTCGGGATGACCCAGAGCTTGCTCGAGGTCCCGTTGGCGATCTGGGGAAGCATCTGGAGGTACTGATACGCGAGGAGCTTCGGGTCGGCGTCGCCGCGGTGAATCGCGTCGAAGACCTGCAGGATCGCCCGGGAATCGCCCTGGGCCCGCAGGATCGCCGCCTGTGCGGCGCCCTCGGCTCGCAGGATCGAGGACTGCTTCTCGCCCTCGGCCGTCAGGATCGCGGACTGCTTGACGCCCTCGGCCGTCAGGATCGCCGCCCGACGGTCACGCTCGGCGCGCATCTGCTGCTCCATCGCGCCCTGGATGCTCTGCGGCGGGTCGATCGACTTGAGCTCCACCCGGTTGACGCGGATGCCCCAGCGTCCGGTCGCCTCGTCGAGCACGCCACGGAGCTGGCCGTTGATCTGGTCGCGGCTCGTGAGCGTCTGCTCGAGGTCCATCGAGCCGATCACGTTGCGCAGCGTGGTGACCGTCAGCTGCTCGATACCCGTGATGTAGTTCGCGATCTCGTAGGTCGCCGACTTGGGCTCGGTGACCTGGAAGTACAAGACCGTGTCGATGCTCACCACGAGGTTGTCCGAGGTGATCACGGGCTGGGGCGCGAAGGACACGACCTGCTCACGAAGGTCGACGGTCGAGCGGACGCGGTCGACGAAGGGGATCAGGAAGTGCAGGCCCGCCGGCAGCGTGCTCTGGTACCGCCCCAGTCGTTCGACGATGAGGGCGACCGCCTGGGGCACGATCCGCACCGCGCGGGCGATGGACAGGGCAACGAAGATCGTCAGCAGCACGAGGACGACGACCAGGACGATCGTTCCCACGGGGATGTTGTCCACAGCTCTCCTTGGCTCAGCGAGCGGCAGGCACGAGACCTGCCTCGTCAGTCGGTCGTAGGCCTGAAGCGGTTCCGGCCTGCTCAGTCTTGGTACGTCGTGCCGACGGCCGGGGCGGCCAACGGTTCGACGACCGCCGAAGCGCCGTCGATCCGGACAACTCTGACCGTCGACCCGGCCGGGAGCACCGCCTCCGGCGTAGCCGATCGAGCCGTCCAGACCTCGCCGGCGAGCTTCACCCTGCCGGCGTTCGACGTCACGTCGATGAGGACGACGGCGGTGCGGCCGATGTGGGCAGCCACGTTGGTGGCCACCTCGGGCACCGACGCCTTGAACGTGCGCAACGCCCAAGGCCGCACCCCGACCAGGAGGACGACCGAGACCACGCAGAAGACGACGACCTGCGCCCAGATCGGGGCACCGACGGCGCCTGCGACGGCCGCAGCGAGCGCACCACCGGCGAACATGAGGAAGATGAGGTCCACGACCACGACCTCGACGACGGCGAGAACCAGCGCCACCGCGATCCACAGGATCCACGCCATCTCGGCCTCCTCACCCGACGTGCACCCGCCCCCGCGTGCACGTCGCCATGCCCCGGGAGCATGACCTTCAGGATATGCCTCCGACCAGGACCGTGCTCGGAGGGGCGCACCGTCCGGCGAGGACGCGCGAACCGCGCCGTTCCCGTCCTCGTCGTGCGCGCCACCGGCCGGTCGGCCGAGTCGGACCGACGAGCGCGCGAGTGATCAGCCGAAGGCGCGAGCGCTCCAGCGGTCCCTGTGGCGTTCGACGGTGAGCTCGAGGCCGAACGTGCGCGAGAGGTGCTGAGGTGTCAGGGCCTCCTCGAGCGGCGCAGCCACCTCGACCTTGCCCCCACGCAGCAGCAGAGCGTGGGTGAAGCCCGGCGGGATCTCCTCGACGTGGTGGGTGACGAGCACGAGGACCGGCGAGCGTCGGTCGGCGGCAAGCTCGCCGAGCGCACCGACGAGCTCCTCTCGACCGCCGAGGTCGAGACCGGCCGCCGGCTCGTCGAGAAGCAGCAGCTCCGGGTCGCTCATGAGTGCGCGAGCGATCTGGACCCGCTTGCGCTCACCCTCGCTGAGGGTGCCGAAGAAGCGCGAGTCGAGGTGGTCGACTCCGAACGCGGCGAGCAGGTCGTGCGCACGGCCGATGTCCTCGCCTTCGTAGACCTCCCGCCAGCGACCGGTGACGGCGTATGTCGCGGTGAGGACGACGTCGAGCACGGTCTCCGAGCCCGGGATGCGGTCGACGAGCGTCGAGCTCGACAACCCGATCCGGGGTCGCAGCTCGAAGACGTCGACGCGGCCGAGCCGCTCGCCGAGCACGGTGGCAGACCCCGAGGTCGGGTGGAGCCGCGCGGCGGCGATCTGCAGGACGGTGCTCTTGCCCGCCCCGTTCGGGCCCAGCACGACCCAGCGCTCGCCCTCCTCGACCCGCCACGTGAGGTTCTCGATCAGCGTCTTCTCGCCTCGTCGCAGGCTCACATCGGTCAGGTCGAGCACAGTCGTCATGGCCCCCGACCCTAGAGCACATCAGCGCGGGTGAGCCGCTGCAGCGCACACCGGTCGTTTGGCTACCCTCGCCCGGTGACTGCCGTCTCGCTCCCCCGGTCCGTCCTGGCCGCCCTCTGGCTTCCCCACGTCAAGGACCTCGGCTCCGTCACCCGGGCCGCCGCCGCGATCACCGGTGACGACGAGCCGCACGTCGCCCTCGTCGGGCGGAGCCAGCTCAACATCGCGGCCTTGTTCGCCACCTGGGCGCCGGCCCGGGTGGTGGGCGCCGTCCTGCCCGTCCCCGGCCATCCGGCCGGCGTACCCGCGGCAGTCGCTGCCGACGCGGTCGAGGCGGGCGAGTGCCTCATCATCTCGGCTCGAGAAGGCACGTGGGCGGCGGTTCCGACGGTACGCACGTTCGGAACCTTCCTCGAGCCGGGAGCCACCGTCAGCTGGCAGGTCACCGAGACCGCCGACGCCGAGATCGGCCTCCTCGCGACACTGGGCAGCCTCACGGAGGCGCGCACCAGCCTGGCCCAGGCCCTGGTCACAGCGACCGAGGCGCTGACCCGGCTGGACCTGGCACGGTGGCGGCCGGATGCCGCGAGCCGGATCGCGGACCTCGCCTCGGCCCGGGAGCCGGACTGGCCACTGCCGCCCGAGATCGCCGCCGACCGGATCGAGCTGCTCGCACGTGCGGCCCGACTGATGGCGATCGTCGAGCTGGCCCGCGGCGGCGAAGACCCCGCCGTCACGACCTCGCAGTCCGATCAGCGCTTCGCGGCACTGCGTGAGGTCGACGCAGCGGCCCGGCGCGCGATGGCCGCAGCGACGGCGTACTCGGTGGCCTGACACCGGGTTCGCCGGGCACCGCACGCCCGAGAGCCCCCACCGCGCCGCCGGCGAACCGGAGCGAGGCGGGGGCTCTCGACGGGACCCTGGCCCCGACTCGTCAGGCCTTGCGGCCGGCGACGACGGCCTCGTAGACCTTGACCGTGCGCTCCGCGATAGCGGACCACGCGAAGTGGTCCTCCACCCGGGTGCGGGCGGCCTTGCCCATCTCGGCGGCCCGCGCAGGGTCGGCCACCATCTCGTTCAGCGCCGCGGCAAGGTCGGCAACGAACTTGTCGGGGTCCACGGGGGTCCCCGTGCCGTCCTGGACCTGATCGATCGGCACCAACGTGCCCGTGACGCCGTCGACGATCACCTCGGGGATGCCGCCGGTCGCGCTGCCCACCACGGGAAGCCCGCAGGCCATGGCCTCGAGGTTGACGATGCCCAACGGCTCGTAGACCGACGGGCACACGAACACCGTGCTCGATGACAGCACCGCCACCAGGCGCGGCCGCGGCAGCATCTCCTCGATCCACACGACGCCCGAGCGCTCCTGCGCGAGCTGGGCGACCGCACCGGAGACCTCGGCCATGATCTCCTTGGTGTCCGGGGCCCCGGCGCACAGGATGATCTGAACCTCCGGCGGCAGCTCGGCAACCGCGCGCAGCAAGTACGGCAGACCCTTCTGACGCGTGATCCGCCCGACGAACACCACGGCCGGACGCTCGGGGTCGATGCCCAGCTCCCGCACGATCCGCTCGGTCTCCGCCGCGTCCTCGACCGAGGGCCGCTGCCAACCCGACAGGTCGATGCCGTTGTGCACCACGTGCACCCGCTCGGGATCGACGTTCGGGTACGACCGCAGGATGTCGGTTCGCATGCCGCCACTCACCGCGATGATCCCGTCGGCGGCCTCGTAGGCCGTCTTCTCCGCCCAGCTCGACACGGCATAGCCGCCGCCGAGCTGCTCGCGCTTCCACGGCCGCAACGGCTCCAGGCTGTGCGCGGAGATGATGTGGGGCACGTCGTGCAGCAGACTCGCCAGGTGCCCGCCCATGACGGCGTACCACGTGTGCGAGTGGACCAGGTCGGCGCCCTCGACATCCTGCGCCATCTGCAGGTCCACCCCGAGGGTGCTCAGCGTCGCGTTGGCGTTCGCGAGCTCCGCAGGAACTGCGTAGCCGGTCACCCCCGGCATGCCCTCGCGCGGCCCGTCGAAGCAGCGCACCCTCACGTCCACGTGAGCCGACAGCACGGCGGCCAGCTCGGCGACATGCACCCCGGCACCGCCGTAGACGTGCGGCGGGTACTCACGGGTGAGCAGGTCAACTCTCATCTCTCACATCACCATGCCCTCGTTGGCTGAAGCTGACGTCGAGGGCCGAACCGCTGACCGAAAAATCGCGTCCGGGAGGCGGTACCGCCCTACGCTTCAGATCATGGCAGCCCCCCGTGTACTTGCGATCGTATTGGCCGGTGGAGAAGGGCGTCGCTTGATGCCCTTGACGGAGGACCGGGCCAAGCCCGCCGTCCCGTTCGGCGGCATCTACCGCCTCATCG
>JAHECE010000159.1 GCA_024641895.1 Actinomycetales bacterium | reverse complement strand
CCCACGCATCGCGTGGGGCCCCCTCTGTCGCTCTTTCGTTCCGCGCTCCTGCGGAGCCGGAGCCGGAGCCGAGGCTCAGGCGCCGGCTGCGGGCTCGGCGTCCGTGGGCTCGGCGGGAGCGTCGTCCACGACGGGCGAGTCCTCGGCAGCCTCGACGGCGACCGGGGCCTCGTCCTCGACCGGCAACGCCGGCGTAGCCGTGCGGGCTGTCGCCCGCTCGGCCTCGCGGACGACTGCCTGCTTCGGGCTCACCGGCTCGGTCACGAGCTCGATCAACGCCATCGGCGCGTTGTCACCCTTGCGGGGCGCGACCTTGGTGATGCGCGTGTAGCCACCTGCGCGCTCCGCCATCTGCGGCGCGATGTCGGTGAACAGGACGTGCACGACGCCCTTGTCCCGGACGGTGCGCAGCACGCGACGTCGGGCCGCGAGGTCCCCGCGCTTGGCGAAGGTGATGAGCCGCTCGGCGACCGGCCGGAGGCGCTTGGCCTTGGTCTCGGTCGTCGTGATGCGGCCGTGCTCGAACAGGCTGGTGGCCAGGTTGGCCAGGATCAACCGCTCGTGCGCGGGGCTGCCACCGAGGCGTGCCCCCTTGGCGGGCGTGGGCATGTAAGTCTCCTAGCTGTGTCGTCGGTTCTCGTCGGCGTGAACCGGCGCGTCAGTACTGCTCGTCCTCGGCGAACTCGACCTCGCCGTCGTAGGCCTCCGCGATCAGCGAGGGGTCGAAGTCGGCCGGGCTGTCCTTGAGCGAGAGCCCGAGACCGACCAGCTTCTCCTTGACCTCGTTGATGGACTTCGCTCCGAAGTTGCGGATGTCCAGGAGGTCGGCCTCGCTCCGGGCGACGAGTTCGCCGACGGTGTGGATGCCCTCGCGCTTGAGGCAGTTGTACGACCGAATGGTCAGGTCGAGGTCCTCGATCGGCAGCGCGAGGTCTGCTGCGAGCGCGGCGTCCGTCGGGGACGGGCCGATCTCGATGCCCTCGGCCTCGACGTTCAGCTCCCGCGCGAGGCCGAAGAGCTCGACGAGCGTGCGCCCGGCAGAAGCGATGGCGTCGCGGGGAGCGATCGAACGCTTCGTCTCGACGTCGACGATCAGCTTGTCGAAGTCGGTCCGCTGCTCGACACGCGTCGCCTCGACCTTGTAGGTGACCTTCAGGACCGGCGAGTAGATCGAGTCGACCGGGATGCGGCCGATCTCGGCGTCGAAGGACTTGTTCTGGTTGGCCGAGACGTAGCCGCGGCCGCGCTCGACCGTGAGCTCGACCTCGAGCTTGCCCTTGCCGTTGAGGGTTGCGAGGTGGAGGTCGGGGTTGTGGACCTCCACACCGGCCGGCGGCGTGATGTCAGCCGCCGTGACGACGCCGGGCCCCTGCTTGCGCAGGTACATGACGACCGGCTCGTCATGCTCGGAGGAGACCACGATGTCCTTGACGTTCAGGATGATCTCGGTGACGTCCTCCTTGACACCCTGCACGGTCGTGAACTCGTGGAGCACGCCGTCGATGCGGATGCTCGTCACGGCGGCACCGGGGATCGAGGAGAGCAGGGTGCGCCGGATGGAGTTGCCGAGGGTGTACCCGAAGCCTGGCTCGAGCGGCTCGATGACGAACCGCGAGCGGAAGTCGCTGATCGACTCCTCGGTCAGGGCGGGGCGCTGGGCAATGAGCACGGGGTATTCCTTTCAGCAGGCGTCCGCCATATGACGCCGTGCGGGGGCCCACCGGTCTCGGTCCGGCCGGTGGGGTCTTGCTTAGTGGCGGGTGTAAGTCCTCCCGTGACGGGCGCGGGAGGACCACCTGACCTCAGACGCGTCGGCGCTTCGGCGGACGGCAGCCGTTGTGCGCCTGCGGCGTCACGTCCTGGATCGAGCCGACCTCGAGGCCGGTGGCCTGGAGCGAACGGATAGCGGTCTCACGGCCCGAGCCCGGGCCCTTGACGAACACGTCGACCTTCTTCATGCCGTGCTCCTGAGCGCGGCGGGCGGCGGCCTCGGCGGCCAGCTGGGCGGCGAAGGGCGTCGACTTGCGGGAGCCCTTGAAACCGACCTGGCCGGCAGACGCCCAGGAGATCACCGCGCCCGAGGGGTCGGTGATCGAGACGATCGTGTTGTTGAACGTGCTCTTGATGTAGGCGTGGCCGTGCGAGATGTTCTTCTTCTCTTTGCGGCGCGGCTTGCGGGCACCAGCTGCCTGGCGTGACTTGGGAGGCATTCTCGTCTTCTCTTCCAGTGAGGTCGTCGGACCGCGGTCTTCGGGGGCGCAGGTACCCCCGCAGACTCGGGACTACTTGCGACCGGCCTTCTTCTTGCCGGCGACGGTGCGCTTCGGGCCCTTGCGGGTGCGCGCGTTGGTCTTGGTCCGCTGACCACGGACCGGCAGTCCGCGACGGTGCCGCAGACCCTCGTAGCAGCCGATCTCGACCTTGCGGCGGATGTCGGCCGCCACCTCGCGGCGGAGGTCACCCTCGACCTTGTAGCTCGCGTCGAGGTAGTCGCGCAGCGCGACCAGGTCGGTGTCGCTGAGATCCCGCACGCGCAGGTCCGGGCTGATGCCCGTTGCCGCCAGCGTCTGCTTGGCGCGGGTACGGCCGACGCCGTAGATGTAGGTGAGCGCAACCTCGAGCCGCTTGTCGCGGGGGAGGTCGACGCCGACGAGACGTGCCAACTGACAACTCCTGATACGAGCCGGAGGTCTTCCGCTCACCCGTCCCGCCGTGCGGGCCCCGGCCTCCGACCGGGGGTGAGCACCGCCCGGGGGCGATGCTGGATGAGCGCTAGTTCATGAGTCGCGCCGAAGCGCGCTCACGGGTTCAGGACGATCAGCCCTGGCGCTGCTTGTGGCGCAGGTTCTCGCAGATGACCTGGACACGGCCGTTCCTGCGGATCACCTTGCACTTGTCGCAGATCTTCTTGACGCTCGGCTTGACCTTCATGGCTTTCCTCCGCCGCCGCCCGCCCGTGCACGCGGCACAGCGACGGCGTTCTTGTCGTGGGGCACGCGGGCGCCCCGCGTGCTACTTGTAGCGGTAGACGATCCGACCGCGGGACAGGTCGTAGGGGCTGAGCTCCACGACTACGCGGTCCTCAGGGAGGATCCGGATGTAGTGCTGGCGCATCTTGCCCGAGATGTGGGCGAGAACCTTGTGCCCGTTGCTCAGCTCGACGCGGAACATCGCGTTGGGCAGAGCTTCGACCACGGTGCCTTCGATCTCGATGACGCCGTCCTTCTTCGCCATGGCCTCCGCTAACTTCTGGTCTTCGATGGTCTCGGGTCCGCCGGACACGCCGGAAGCCGGACGACGTCTCGACGCCTCCGGGGGGTGCTCGGGCTGCGCTCCATCACCCGAGGTGGACGATGGCGCCAGACCCTTCACAGACCCAATCGCGCATTCTATGCGCACGTCCATCAGTGCACCAACTCGCGCGGCCGGGCGCTTCAACTCGACCGGGCCTCCTCCCCCGACCGCGGGCCTCCCTCGGAGCAGTCCCGCGAGCCTGCCGCCGAGAGGTCGCCCCAGATGACGCGAGAAGGGGCGCGTCGAAGTCGTACCAGACCCCCGGCCGATGCCGTCGCTACACTCACCAGATGACGACTCTCGCCCAGAGTGCGGGCGTGCCCGTCGGGGGGGCTCAGCGAGTGCACGGTCGCGAAGCTGAACTGACCATGATCGACTCCGTTGCCGCGCGTCTGAACGCCGGCGATGGGTCGGTCGTGGTCTGGCTCGGCGAGGCCGGCATCGGCAGGTCAACCCTTCTGCGCGCCGCCACCGACCGCATCAGTGCCGCCGTCGACGATGTGCACTGCATCAACGTGTCGGCGCGTGGCGTCCGGGGCGGGCCGCTCGCCGCCATCGGATTCGTCATCCACCAGCTGCTGCCGAGCATCCCGCCGATCCGCTCGGAGGCGCTCGACCGCCTGCTGCGCCCCGGCGCTGACGCCGACCCCGACCCCAGCGAGCTGATGCGGGCGGCCATCCAGGTCATCAGGGCCGCCGCGAAGGATCGGCCACTCCTCATCACGGTCGACGACGGCCAGATCGCCGAGGACGGCAACTGGTCCGCGGTGAGCGCAGCCGCGGCACAGCTGGCCTCCACCCGGGCCGCAGTCCTGTTCACGGGCGGTGTCGACGGCTCTGGCCGCGCTCCGTTGACGTCGGTCGGCCCGCTCTGGGTGCGCCGCATCAACCCGCTTCCGCCGGACGCCACCGTTCGGGTCGTCCAAGAGGTGGTGGCCCACTTCGTGCCGCGGTCAGTGGCCGCGCGACTCGGCCGGCGACTCGCGGGCAACCCTGCCGCCATCAAGGACGTGTGCGAGGCGCTCTCTCGAGACGAGCTCCTGGGTCTCACCCCGCTTCCGGTGCCTCTGCCCGCCGACGCCGCGACGCTCGAGAAGTACCGGCGCTGGATCGGGGATCTCGAGACGACGCACTTCACCCTCGTCCTGGCAGCCGCACTGGCCGTGCGCCCCAGCCCGCCCGTCCTCGAATCCGTCGCGGGGGCCGAGATCGCCGAGGTCCGTGGCCTCGGCGGCGAACCCTGGGCGCGCATCCGAAACGACCTTGTGGAGTTCGCCGACCCCCGACTTGCGTCGGCGATCCTGAAGTCGGCCACCCACCGCCAGGTGAACCAGATCCATGCCGCCCTCGCCGAGGCCTCTGCGGACCCGGTAGCGGCGCTCTGGCATCGCGCAGAGGTCGGCGACCCGCTCGACCCCGCAGAGGTCGACATACTGGCGCGAGCCGCTGACGCCGCCCTCGACGCCGGTGACTACCTCGGATCGCTCCGCACAGCACGCCAGGCCCTGGCCTGCATGCCACGAGGCGCGCGCCGGGCCGAGGTCGCGCTGACGGCAGGCACCGCCGCCTACCACGAGACGTACGTGGGCCTTGCCGCGACGTTGCTGCACGAGGCAGCGAGAGCGGCCGAAGACCCCGACCTGAGACATCGTGCGCTCGCCGCCCTCTGCCTCTCGATCGCCGCGCGCGACGGGTCGGCGCCCTACGCGCTCGCGGATGCTGCCCTGGGACCGTTGGGTCAAGAGCGCCCGGTGCTGGCGGCCTCGCTCGCCTGCCTCGTGGCCCGAATCGCGAGCGACAGCCAGCAGATCGACGTCGCACGCGGGTACCTCGGTCGAGCCGAGGCCCTCGCGGCCACGGCCGGCGTCTCCCGGACCGATCCCTCGGGCCCCGACGGTGTCGCGCACCGGCTGATCACTGAGCTCGACCACACCCGGAGCTGGGTCGGGGTCAGCCGCGCCGGCGCAGCGCGCCCGATCGACTACCTGTCGACGGTCACGACGACGCGGCCGGCGCAGGACCTCACCGGCTGGGACCTCGCCGTGCGTCAGGTCACGCTGCTGACCCGGGCAGAGGACTGGCAGCAGGCGCGATTCGCGCTCGCCGAGGTAGAGCACCGGCAGAGCGGCCTGGCGTCGCGCATGGTGGCCGCCGCGACGTCGGTCACGGGCCTCGATCTGCACCTGTCGGTCGGCGCGGTCCAGGAGGCGCAGGAAATCGTCTCGGCCGTGTCCGACGAGCTTCCGCTTCGCATGCCGTTCGCCGGGATCGGGCTGTGCCTCGTTGCCCGCACCCTGATCCTGCGGGATCTCGCGGAAACGGCTCAGGAGTGGCTCGAGTCGGCCCGCCGTTTCGCGCAGTCGACCGGCTCCCCCGCGGTGCTGGTCCGCATCCCCGCCGAGCTCGCGCTGCTCGCCAGGGTCAAGGGCGACGCCGAGGGTGCCGCCCGGTTGCTCGGGATCGCGGTCCAGCGCGCCTCCCACTTCGGCCACCACGAGTTCGCGCACCTGCAGCTCGACCTGCTCGAGGCCCGCCAGGTGGCCGGGCTGGAGACGCGCACCGACGAGGTGATGCCGGTGCTGGAGTTCGCCTGGGGCGGCGGTGACGCGACCAGCACCCAGCGCGCCATGCTGTCTGCAGCCCGTCTGCTGGCGGCACCGAAGGACCGTCTCCTCGCCTCCGCCCTCGCCGCAGTCGACGCTGCCGAGTGGCAGCCATCCCCCCTGTGGGCGGCCAGGGTGATGGAGCTAGCCGCGGGCATCCTCGGTTCGCTGACGCCGCAGGAGCACGAGGAACAGGTCCTCAGGCTCGCGGTCTCCGACGTCCCGCCTGACCGGGACGACCACCGTCGCGCGCTCTACCAGAAGGCCTACGGCC
>JAHECE010000158.1:4331-6201 GCA_024641895.1 Actinomycetales bacterium | reverse complement strand
CCGCGACACCCCCCGCCCGACGATCTCGGACCCCGATGATCTTGCTGTCGCCACGATTCGTACGTTGGCGATGGATGCGGTGCAGGCGGCGAACTCGGGGCACCCGGGGACGCCGATCGCGTTGGCTCCGGTTGCGTACACCTTGTGGCAGGAGTTCTTGCGGTTCGACCCGCAGGCGCCGATCTGGCCGAACCGGGACCGGTTCGTGCTCTCGGCGGGTCACGCGTCGACGTTGTTGTACTCGTTGCTGCACCTGACGGGGGTGCGGTCGGTGAACCCGAAGTACGAGACGTTGGGTGAGCCGTCGGTGGCACTGGAGGACCTCAAGAGGTTCCGGCAGCTGGACTCCAAGACCCCGGGCCACCCGGAGTACCGGTGGACCGCGGGTGTCGAGGCGACCACTGGCCCGTTGGGCACGGGGTACGCCACGAGCGCGGGGATGGCGATGGCCTCGAAGTGGCAGGCCGCCACGTACAACAAGCCCGGGTACACCTTGTTCGACTACGACGTGTACGCCATCGGTGGGGACGGCTGCATGATGGAGGGGGTGGCGCAGGAGGCGGCGTCGCTGGCGGGGCACCTGGGTCTGGACAACTTGTGCTGGGTGTACGACAACAACGAGATCACCATCGAGGGCAGCACGTCGTTGGCGTTCTCCGATGACATCGCGACGAAGTTCATCGCCTACGGGTGGAACGTGACCCGGGTGGGGGACGCCAACGACCGCCGGATGCTGGCCCGGGCGTTTCGTTCGTTCAAGGCAGAGGACCACCGGCCCACGTTGATCATCGTGGACTCCCGGATCGGGTACGGCGCCCCGACGAAGGAGGGCACCCACGGCGCGCACGGTGAACCGTTGGGGGTGGAGGAGATCCGCGGCGCGAAGCAGTTCTACGGCTGGCCCGAAGACGCCCAGTTCCTCGTGCCCCAGGAGGTGTACGAGCACTTCGAGAACGGGATCGGGGCCCGGGCGGGCGCGGCGCGAGCGGACTGGGAGAAGCTCTACGCCGCCTACGGTGTGGCGCACCCGAAGGAGGCCGCCGAGCTGGAGCTGATCCAGAAGCGTGAGCTGCCCGACGGATGGGACGCGGACCTGCCGACCTTCCCGACCGACGGCAAGGGCATGGCGGGGCGGGAAGCCTCCGGCAAGGTGCTGAACGCGATCGCCCCGAAGGTGCCGTGGCTGGTGGGTGGGTCGGCGGACCTGGCGCCCTCGACGAAGACGCTGATGACATTCGCGCAGGCCGGGGACTTCTCCGTGGCTGACCGGGGCGGGCGCAACCTGCACTTCGGGGTCCGGGAGCACGCCGCCGGGAGCATCGCCAACGGCCTGTCGCTGTGCAAGGTCCGCCCCTATCAGGCCGGGTTCCTCATCTTCTCCGACTTCCAACGCGGCGCGATCCGCTTGTCGGCGCTGATGGAGCTGCCCGTGGTCCACATCTTCACCCACGACTCCATCGGCGTCGGGGAGGACGGTCCGACCCACCAGCCCGTGGAGCAGATCGCCTCGCTGCGCGCGGTGCCCGGCCTGGTCGACATCCGCCCCGCGGACGCCAACGAGGTCGCCGAAGCGTGGCGCTGGCTGATGCCCCGCCGCCACGACCCCGTCGCCCTGTTCCTGTCCCGGCAGGCGCTGCCCACCCTGGACCGGGAGAAGTACGCCCCCGCGTCCGGGCTGCACCGCGGCGCGTACGTGCTGGCTGACCCGCCTAGCGGGAAGGCCCCCGAGGTCATCCTCATCGCCACCGGCTCCGAGGTCGCCCTGGCCGTCGGAGCCTACGAAGCCCTGACCGCCGAAGGGATCCGCGCGCGGGTGGTGTCCATGCCCTCCTGGGAGATCTTCGACCGCCAAGACCCCGCCTACCGCGAG
>JAHECE010000158.1:0-4272 GCA_024641895.1 Actinomycetales bacterium | reverse complement strand
ACCGCTGAAGCAGTTGCAGACCAAGTTCGGCTTCACCCCCGAAGCCGTCCTGGCCAAAGCCAAGGAACAGATCGCCCGCCACGCCCAGGCCGTCCGGTGAGGGTCGGGATCGGCAACGACCACGCCGGGTACGAGTTGAAGGTCGACCTGGCCGCGTACCTGCGCGAGGCGGGGCACGACGTCGTCGACTACGGCCACCACGACACCACCAGCGCGGACTACCCCGCCTACGGGCGGGCGGTGGCCCACGCCGTGGTGGCCGGGGACGTCGAGCGGGGCATCGTGATCTGCGGAACCGGGGTGGGGATCTCCATCGCCGCGAACAAGGTCCCCGGCATCCGGGCGGTGCTGTGCTCTGAGCCCTACACCGCGCACCTGTCCCGCCTGCACAATGACGCCAACGTTCTGGCCCTGGGCGGGCGCGTCATCGGCACCGGCCTGGCCCGCCTCATCGTCGACACCTGGCTCGCCGCGCAGTACCGAGCCGGACGCCACGCCCGGCGCGTCCACCAGATCGAAACCCCCTGACCCACCCCAACCCAGACCTTGCGGTGGCAGCGGCCGGACGCGCGGCCCCGTAGCCCGCCGAGAACGAGCTGCGGCCGGTGACCCGGACGCGGGAGAGCGGATGGCCCTCGGGCAGTACGTCGCAGGGATGGGATTCTCAAATGTCGGTCTGGGACTCGTTCACGCGATGGCGCACCCGCTCGGTGCGTTCTATGACACACCGCACGGTGTGGCCAACGGCGTCCTCCTGCCCCACGTGATGGCGTTCAACGCGGCAAGCACCGGCGAGAAGCTGCGCGACGTGGCGCGCGCGCTTGGTGTCCATGGGGTGGACGACATGCCGCTCACCGAGGCGCGCGCGGCGGCCATCAGCGCAGTTGCCAACCTTGCTCGGGCCCTGAATATCCCGCGAAGCCTCCGTGATGGGAATGTCAGGGCCACCGTGAGCTCGGCGTCATCAAAGCGGATCTCCCCAAACTCGCCGAGGCAGCCCTGGCCGACGTGTGTGCGGGCGGAAACCCCCGCAAGGCCTCCTACGAAGACGTTCTCGCGCTCTACACCTCGGTCTTCTGATCGACGAGACACCCTACTGTCCCCTCGTTGTCCCTTCGGCGTAGGAACGAGATCGAGACGACGTGCGTACGACGAGTTCGGGTCGCAGGATCACCTGCTCGTGGTGGTGCTCCCCGGCGGCGCTTGACTCGGCGAGGATAAGGTCGACGGCGCGTTCGCCGAGTTGGTCGCGTGGTTGGCGCACGCTCGTCAGCGGCACGGTCGCTGCCTGAGCGAAGTCGATGTCGTCGTAGCCGACGATTGCGAGGTCCTCGGGGACACGCAGACCCTGCAGGGTCATCTCCTGGAGCAAGCCAAGGGCGAGGAGGTCGTTTGCGCAGAAGGCCGCAGTAGGCCGCTCCTCGACCGGGATTCCGAGTATGCGCTGCCCCGCGGTTCGGCCGGCATCGGCAGTCAGCCGCGAGGCCTCAATCACAACTAGTTCCTCGAGCGGTAGACCGTGGTCACCAAGAGCCTTTAGAGCACCTCGATATCGGTCTTTGACTTGGGGGTACGCTCCGGGCGTACCGACGAAGGCGATGCGCTCGTGTCCCTGCTCGATCAGGTGCGTCACCGCGAGCCAACCGCCGGTAACGTCGTCGACCCCGATGCTGCACGCGAATGGGTTCTCCCCCTCGATCCGATCCACGAGGACGAGCGCGATGCCCCGTTTGGAGAGTTCGCGCAAGCGGGGGTTCTTGTAGTCCATAGCCGTTATCAGGACGCCGCGCACCCGCTGCTGTTGAAGGAGATCCAGGTAGTCGTCCTCGGTTGCAGCATCGGCGTCCGAGTCGCATAGGACGAGCACCAACTGGGCCTCGCGGGCCCGCTCCTGGGCGTGCCGCGCGACGTCCGTGAAGAAGGGGTTGGAAGCGTCCGGGAACATGTACGCGATCAGGCGACTCGTCCCGGCGCGCAATTGGCGCGCCGACTCATTTCGGACGAAGCCCAACTGTTCGATCGCGGCCTCGACCCGCGCCCGGATCACAGGACGAACCGTGGCGGGGCGGTTGAGCACGTTGGAAACCGTTCCAAGGGACACGCCCGCAAGACTCGCAACGTCCTTGACACTAGCCGGGGCCACGCCTGCTCCGCACCTTGACCGCCTCGCCATCTGCCGGGATGTTTATCGTTTCACAGCTCTGGGCTCGCCGCCAGTTGTCCCGCTCAGGAAGTTGTGGCGCCTGCTCGGAGGGCGCGGAACTGGGGGCAGGGGCCGGCGGCGGGCGTGCGGCAGGGTGGTAGGTGGGGATCTGCCTGATAGCCGCGTGGGCGGAGGCTGTCGGGGTCCACGACGCCGGATCCTCGACGGGCCGCAGCCGCATTCCAGGATGGTCCTGCGGCCACCGGGCGTGGCCCGCCGGCCCGCGCTCCCACGTCCTCGATTCGGCCTGCGCAACGGCGCTGGACCGAGATGGGGCCGGGGGAGATCGAGGTGCCGCGGGACCGGGACGACGCATTCGGGCTGACTCTTTGTGTGCAAGCGTCACCCCGCCTCGACGAGTCGGCCAAACCCCCCCGCCTCATGTCAATGGTTCGGTAACTCGAAGTCTGGCTGGAGTCCGCGCCGTCGATCGGCGAGCGATGTAGAACGATGTCGACTGGGCTAGCATGTTGCTCAGCATGACGAAGACGAGCGATATCGGGGCGGCAGCGTCGGCTGGGCACACGATGGGGCCCAACGGCGGGCTCGCGCATCGACGCGCCACGCTCCAGGACGTTGCGAGCGCTGCGGGCGTGTCTGTCTCTGCAGCCTCGAAGGTGATACGGGGGGCCTACGGGGTGAGCCCGCAGATGAAGGAGCGGGTCACCGAGGCGATCGAGCAACTTGGGTACCGGCCCCATGCCGGCGCACGCGCGATGCGGGGCAAGTCCTTCACGATCGGCGTCCGGTTGGTGGAGCTGAGCTCACCGTTCCCCCACGAGGTCGCCCAGGGAATCGGCGACGAGCTCGAGGACAGCCCGTACCAGGAGGTCATGGTGGCCAGCGGCTCCTCGCCGGACCGCCAGAAGCGCAGCATCGAGGCGCTCCTGGACCGGCAGGTCGACGGCCTGATACTTGTGGCGCCCTGGCTCGAAGTGCCGTGGATCGAGGACCTCGCACAACGAGTGCCTGTGGTGACGGCTGCCTTGCACGGACCCGCACGGCACTTCGACACCGTGGTCGACGACGACCAGCTCGGCGCGGTCATGATGGTGGACCACCTGCATGCGCTCGGCCACCGCCGGATCGTCCATACGGGCATGCCCGCCCCCGACCTCCAGGGCCCCTTCGTCCTGTCACACACGGCTCGGCAGCAGGGGTACGAGCTAGCGATGCGCCGGCGCGGTCTCGTGCCCGACGTGATCGAGACGTGGTACTCCGAGGAGGGCGGCTACCGCGCGGGGATGGAGGCACTCTCGCGAGCAGTGCGCCCCACAGCCATCTTCGCCGGCGCAGACATCGCCGCGCTCGGCGTCCTGCGGGCCGCCGAAGAGCTCTCGTTGCGCGTCCCGGAGGACCTCACCATCGTTGGCTACGACAACATCTACGTCTCAACGATCAAGCGCGTCTCACTGACCACCGTTGATCAGTCCGGGCACCTCACCGGCTCAGCCGCGGCCCGCCTCCTGCTCGAACGGATCGACGGCCGAGAGGCGCCATCCCGCTACGTCGTGGCGCCGCGCCTGATCACCCGGGCGACCAGCGGCCCACCGCCGCCCGGGTCACCCTGACGGCCACGACATGCCCGATCAAACGTCGCCCCGACGGGCATCCCGGGCCGGCGGCCGTACATCGTTGCACGGCCCACGTCCGGCCGATTCACCCTTCGTCAAACGTCACGGCGTGCGTGCGGCAGTTGCTACGTCAGCTGCCGCTTCGCCGACACCGAGCCCGAGGGGATCTCGAGCTCCTCATTGGCGACCAACTGGTCGACGCCCCCCGGCGCGCTGACTCCCACCACGGTCGAGCGTATTCGCGGGTCTTGGGTGGAGAACTGCAGCGCGACGGCAGCGAGCGGGACACATGGTTCGCCCACCTCCATATCCATCGATCCGCCACTCCCGTGGCCGCGGGTCGGCCAACGCGTACAGGACGCGACCGGCCTTCCGAGCAGTGCCGGCTCGCGCAACCGCACCGCTGCCCCACCCGCCCACATCGAGGGACCCCCGGGGCCCAGCGGAAGCCGTCGAGGAGTGCCCCGGCCGAGTCGTCATGGCCGCCTTCCGACG
>JAHECE010000008.1 GCA_024641895.1 Actinomycetales bacterium | reverse complement strand
CCTACATAGTCGTCCCCGGCGACACGGTGAGCGAGATCGCGCTACGCAGCCGGGTGAGCGTCGGCGCGATCATCGCCGCGAACGGCCTGAGCCCCCGGGCACGCATCCGCATCGGGCAGACGCTCACCATCCCGGGAGCCTCCGGGCCCGCGCCGACTCGGGCGGACACGCCGGCACCGGCACCCGCCGCGGCGGCGCCGCAGGGCAGGACCCACACCGTCGTGGCCGGAGACACCGTGAGCGGGCTTTCTGTCCGCTACGACGTCCCGCTCTCCCAGATCGTCAGCGCGAACCACCTCGACGCCCGCGCCACCATCCGCATCGGGCAGACGCTCACCATCCCGGGAGCGACCGGCGCTTCGTCGGCTCCCCTGGTGGGCAACACGTTCCTCGGCCGGACCTATCCGGCGACCACGGTCGCCTCGGCGAACGAGAACAAGGCGGCGCTCCTGGCGCAGGACGTGCCGAGCAGGGCGGCCATGCAGGACCTGATCCGCCGGGTCGCCCGCATCCTCGGCGTCGACCCAGCACTGGCGCAGGCAGTCGCGTACCAGGAGTCGGGATTCAACCAGCGCGCAGTCTCGCCCGCCAATGCGATCGGAGCCATGCAGGTCACTCCGAGCTCCGGCGAATGGGCCTCTACCCTGGTGGGTCGCCCGTTGGACCTTCGGGTGCCGCTCGACAACGCCACGGCGGGCGTCGCGATCCTGCGGCAGCTGCTGCGCAGCACCGACGGGGACGTGTCGATGGCACTGGCCGGGTACTACCAAGGCCTCGCCGGCGTGCGCCGGAACGGCATGTACCCGGACACCGAGCGGTACGTGACGAATGTCCAGACCCTCATGACACGCTTTGGCTGAGCCACGGCCGACGGCCGCCGGAACGTAGACTCCGGTCGTGAGCGCCTCACTTGCGGACCCGCTCGTCGGCCGTCTGGTCGACGGGCGCTACGAGGTGACCGCTCGCATCGCCCGCGGTGGCATGGCCACGGTGTACCGAGCGGTGGACCGGCGCCTCGACCGCGAGGTCGCTCTCAAGATCATGCATCCGCACCTGGCCGAAGGCAGCGACGTGGTAGCGCGCTTCCGGCGGGAGGCCCGGGCGGCTGCCCGCCTGACGCATCCGGGCATCGTCGGCGTCTACGACCAAGGCAGCGACGGGGACACCGCCTACCTCACGCTGGAGCACGTCGACGGACCCAACCTGCGCGCGGTCCTTCAGGAGCAGGGCACTCTCCCGCTGGGCGAGGCCCTCGATCTCATCGAAGCGGTGCTTGACGCGCTCGCCGCGGCGCACAGCGCCGGACTGGTGCATCGGGACGTCAAGCCCGAGAACGTCCTCATCAACGCGGACGGCCGCGTCAAGGTCGCAGACTTCGGCCTGGCTCGTGCTGTGACCGAGGCCACCGCGGCCACCACCGGAACGGTGCTCGGCACGGTCGCCTACCTGTCGCCCGAGATCGTCACGGCCGGGATCGCCGACGCACGGGCGGACGTGTACGCGTGCGGGGTGATGCTCTACGAGCTGCTCACCGGCGAGCAGCCCCTGAACGGCGAGACCGCCATCCAGACCGCCTACCGGCACGTCCACGAGGACATCCCCAGCCCGTCTACCGACGTGCCGTGGCTGCCCGTCGACGTCGACGACGTCATCGCGTCCATGACCGCCCGGGACGTCGACGAACGCCTGGCCGACGCGCGAGCTGCCCTCGTCCTGGTCCGGCGAGCCCACCTTCAGATCGACGACGAGACCTTGGCTCGACGGGCCGAACCTCCCGAGCGCACCAGCCCGGGCACCGACGACGCGATGACCAGCGCTCTCGCGCCGTCCGGCGGGCGGGCCGAGGCACCGGACGCCGGAGCAACCCAGGTCATCGGCATCGCGACGTCGTCCAGCACCGTCGCGCTGCCGATCGGAGCCTTCACGAACGCACGCCCGGCCACCGGCGGAGAACGGACCGAGGCTGCGGCGCCGGCCAGGCGACGGTGGTCACGGCTCGTCACGGTGCTGCTGGCCATCCTGGTGCTCGGCGTCGGCACATGGTGGTGGCTGAGCATGGGTCCGGGCGCCTACACCACCGTTCCGGACGTGTCGGGCTCCTCGACCGAAGAAGCCGTGGCCACGCTCGGCGCCGCCGGGCTCACCACCTCCGTCTCCGAGGAGTACGACGACGACGTCCCCGAGGGTCTGGTAGTCACGACCGACCCTGGACCGGGTCAACCGGTGCTGAAGAAGGGCGAAGTGAGCGTCATCGTCTCCCTCGGCATCCTGATGGTCGAGGTTCCCGACACGGCCGGTATGCCCGAGACCGAGGCCCTGGCGGCCATCGACGCCGCCGGGTTCCCGGTCGGAGACATCACGCGCCCCTACGACATGGAGATCCCCGAAGGCTCGGTCGTCTCGACGTCGCCGGCGGCCGGAGACGTCGTCCCGCACAGCCAACCGGTGAACGTGGCGATCTCCAAGGGACGCGAACCCGTGGAGATCCCCTCGGTCGTGGGTGCCACGCGGGAGACCGCTGAAGCCGAGCTGACCGCGGCGGGCCTGGTGCCCGAGGTAGCCACGGACTTCAGTGACACCGTGCCGGCAGGCTCTGTGATGGCGCAGGACCCGCCGTCCGGACCAGCCTTCCGCGGTGACAAGGTGACGATCACAGTCTCCGACGGTCCACGGATCATCCCCGTGCCCGACGTCGTAGGCAAACAGGTGGCGGAGGCGGAGCGCATCCTGCGACAGGCCGGGTTCGACGTCCGGATCGAACGGGTTCTCGGTGGCTTCTTCGGGACCGTTCGCTCGTCGAGCCCGCCGGCGGGCACCCGCATCCCGCGCGGGACCACGGTCGTCCTCACCGTGGTCTGAGCCCGCACAGACCGGCCGAACCAGCACAGACCGGCCGAACCAGCACCGCCGGCTACTCCTGGTAGGCGTACCGCTCTTCGAGCCAGGCATCGCCACGCATGTGGTAGCCCCGCTCCTCCCAGAACCCCCGCTCGGGCGCGGTGAGGTAGTTCCAGCCACGGACCCACTTGGGGCCCTTCCAGCTGTACAGGTGGGGAATCACCAGCCGCATCGGGGCCCCGTGCTCCGGCGTCAGAGGCACGCCGTCCAGGCTTGTCGCGAGCAGCGCCCGGGCCGAGGCGAGATCCTCGAGCCGGACCGTGGCGGCGTACCCGTACTCGGCGAAGACGAGCACCTGGTCCACGTTCTCTGCCGGCGGCGCCAGGTCGATCATGTCGCGGGCCCGGATACCGGACCAGCGCTGGTCGAGGACACTCCAGTGCTTGGCGCAGTGGAGGTCTGCGACCATCTCAGCGGCGGGCAGCGCCATGAGGTGCGCCCAGGTGAACTCCCGCTCAGCACCGTCGTTCGTGGCGCCACCGATGGTGAACCGCCAGCGCTCGGGCCGCGACCTCGGGACAGGTCCGTAGTGCATCACAGGTAGCGGTGACACCAGCCGCTGCCCTGGAGGCAGGCTCCGGTCAGCCGGCAGCACGGGGTCTCCCCCGGATGTCGGCTGAGGGCTGCCAATGCGCCCGACCAGGCTCGTCACGCGCTCAGCGCTCCCGAATCATCTCCGCGACCTGGAACGCCATCTCCAGGGACTGCTGATGATTCAGCCGGGGGTCCACGAGCGTCTCGTACCGCCGACTCAACCCGAGGTCGTCGATCTCCTCCGAGCCGCCCATCACCTCGGTCACGTCATCGCCCGTGAGCTCCACATGGAGGCCGCCGGGGACCGTCCCGAGCTCGCGGTGCACCTCGAAGAAGCCCCTGACCTCGTCGAGCACGACGCCGAAGTCCCGGGTCTTGTACCCGCTCGGCGACGCGAACGTATTTCCGTGCATCGGATCACAGACCCAGGTCACCGGTATCGCCTCAGCCGTGACCCGCTCCACCAGCGGCGGAAGGACCTCTCGGACGAGGCCGGCACCCATGCGGGTGATGAAGGTCAGCCGTCCGGGGATGCCGTCGGGGTTGATCCGATCGGCCAGCGCAAGCGCCTGCTCCGCGGTCGTCGTGGGCCCGAGCTTGATACCGATCGGGTTGTGCACGCGCGACAGGAAGTCGACGTGGGCGCCGTCGGCCTCGCGCGTCCGCTCGCCGATCCACAGGAAGTGCGCCGAGCAGTCGTACGGCAGGCCGGAGCGCGAGTCGATCCTGGTCAACGCCCGCTCGTAGTCCAGCAGCAACGCCTCGTGGCTCGAGAAGAACTCGACTGTCCGCAGGGCGTCGAAGTCGGCACCTGCCGCCGCCATGAAGCGGATGGCGCGGTCGATCTCGCCGGCCAGCAGCTCGTAGCGGGCGTACGCCGGGTTCGTCATGAAGCCGCGGTTCCACTCGTGCACCCGGCGCATGTCCGCGAAGCCGCCGGCGGAGAAGGCGCGGATCAGATTCAAGGTCGAGGCCGACGTGTGGTAGGCCCGAAGAAGGCGCTCAGGGTCCGGCGTGCGCGACTGCAGGGTGAAGTCGTGTCCGTTCACGGCGTCGCCCCGGTAGGCGGGCAGCGTGAGGCCGTCGCGCACCTCGTCGTCGCTGGACCGTGGCTTGGCGTACTGCCCTGCCATCCGTCCCATCTTGATGATCGGCAGGCTGGCCCCGTACGTCAGCACGATGGCCATCTGGAGGATCGTCTTGATCTTGTTGCGGATGCGGTCCGCGGTGGCCTCGGCGAAGATCTCCGCACAGTCACCGCCCTGGAGCAGGAACGCCTCGCCTCGACTCGCCGCAGCGAGGTGGCCGCGAAGCCGGTCGGCCTCGCCCGCGAAGACGAGCGGCGGCGACGCCTGCAGCTCTGCCGTCACGCGGTGGAGCGCTTCGAGGTCGGGCCAGGTGGGCTGCTGCGCTGCAGGCACCTGCCGCCAATGGTCGAGCCCGGCCAGGACATCAGGATCTGGAAGAACGGTCACGGCCCCCAGGATAGGGGGGAGAAGACAGCGCCGAGGACGCTAGTCCGCGTCCCGGCGCTCTCTGTGGTGCTGATCAGTCGTGACCGCCCAGCGTGGCCGACCCGAATGGCTGGCCGAGGTCGGCCAGGAGCGCGCCGAACCACGGCTCGGACGTGTCGAAAGCCTTGCCCCCGGCGATGCGGTGGAAGGGGATCGCCTTCAGACGGTCGTCGTCGTCCTCGTCGTGCCCGATGACACCGGCCTCGCCGCGCAGCGCGCTGTCCACCGCCAGGTCCGTCATCAGCCGGATGAGCGCGAGGTCGCGCTCGTTGGCCGGGGCCGAGCGGGAGAAGTACCCGCTCTTCTGCACCATGACCTTCTCAGCGCCGATGCGCTCGGCGAACTGCCGCGCGAACCATTGACCCGGGTTGATCGTGTCCAGCTTCACGTGACCGAACGGGTCTCGTTGGACTTCCTCACCGCGCGACTCGAGCTCGGCGATGATCTGAGGAACTCCCGCACCTTCCGACAAGAAGATGTTGACGTTGCCCTGGGCGTCCATGATCTTCTTGAGCCGCTCGGACTCCGCAGCCATGTCGACCGACAGCTCGGGCAGGTAGACACCGTGGACCTCCCACCGCTCGCGAGACAGCCCCAGGCTCGGCGCCCACTGGCGCCCGTCCAGCCACGTGCGGTACTCCCTGGCCGCGGCCGCGGTGAGCCAGCCGCAGTGCCGGCCCATCACTTCGTGGACTATCAGCATCCGCGGGTTAGAACGGTGCTCGCCGATGATGTTGGCGGCGTACCTGGCTGCCTGCTCGGCTGCGCTCCAGGCGCCGAGCGACTGCGTGATCGGGATGATGTCGTTGTCGATCGTCTTGGGCAGGCCGACGACCGTGAGCCCGTGGCCGTGCTCGAGCAGGTACCGGGCGAGGTCCGCTGCGGTCGTGTTGGTGTCGTCGCCACCGATGGTGTGCAGGATGTCGACACCGTCGGCGCGCAGCTGCTCGGCGGCGACCTCGAGGGGGTCCTGGCCTGCCTCGACGAGGCCTCGATGGACGAGGTTCTTGACGTTGGTGAGCTTGACGCGGCTGTTCCCGATCGGACTACCGCCGAAGCCGTGCAGGAGCTTCGCGCTCGCTCGCGCAGCGTCGTCGATGACGACGCTGGTCCCCGTCAGAAGGCCGTGGTAGCCGTACTGGTAGGCGATGATCTCGACGTCGGGAGCGACCTCGGTGTAGCGCTCGATCAGTCCGCCCACGGCGGACGACAGGCACGGAGCGAAGCCTCCGGCGGTGAGCAGAGCAACACGGCGGACCGACATCTGGAGAGACCTTCCGGGGGAGGGGCGGACCGCAACCTTCCCGCGGCCCCGCTGATGATATCGAAGGCCCGCCGGCCCACGCTGGGCCCAGCGGCCTTCGATCGGTCAGGCTGAGGGAGGCGGACCCGGTGTCCCGGACGATCCCGCCGCGGCTGCCTTGGACGCCCCGCTCGCGATCCGCGCCTTCATCGTGGCGGCGTACATGTCCACGTACTCCTGTCCCGACAGCGTCATCAGCGCGTACATGATCTCGTCGGTGACCGATCGGAGCACGAAGCGGTCGGTCTCCATGCCCTTGTAGCGAGAGAAGTCCATCGGTTCCCCGATGACGATCCCGATTCGGTGCATCTTGGGAATCTTCTTGCCGATCGGTTGCGCGATGTTCGTCCCGATCATGGCGACCGGGATGACGGGGGCGCCGGACTCGAGCGCGAGGCGGGCGACGCCGGTCTTGCCGCGGTAGAGGCGGCCGTCCGGGCTGCGGGTTCCCTCGGGGTAGATCCCGAAGAGCCCGTCCTCGCGGAGGACCTTCAGGCCGGTGTTCAGCGCGGCCTCGCTGGCCTTGCCACCGCTGCGGTCGACGGGGATGGTGCCGACCCCTCGCATGAAGCCGGCGACGAGCTTGCCTCGCAAGCCCTTACCGGTGAAGTAGTCCTGCTTCCCGAGGAAGACCAGCCGCCGAGACAGGAGCATAGGAAGGAAGAACGAGTCGATGACCGCCAGGTGGTTGCTCGCGAGGATGGCCGGACCCTCCTCGGGCACATTCTCGGTACCGCGGATCCAGGGTTGGTAGAAGACTCGCATGATCAAGCCGAGCGTCGTCTTCATGATGCGGTAGAACATTGGCCACCTCCGCGCCTGCCCGTGAAACCGTCGCCTCCCGGCCGTTCGGGTCACGCCGTGACCCCTAGAGTGCAGACCATGGCTGGTCGCCCTCCAGAGCCCGACGACGAGCACGAGCCGACACCCGACGACGATGACATCGACGTCCGATTCGCGGACATCACCGCGAACCTGGGCGACCTCACCGTACCGCCAGACGCCCGTGCCGATGACGCGTCTGCGGACGCCTCCCCTGCTCCCGAGCCTGCCGAGAGCGGATTCGGCCCGCGCGACTACACGCTCGGGCCCGAGGTCGAGCTCGAATCCGAGGACCAAGCGCGCTTCCTGCCACCCGAGCCACCGCCACTGACCGGCGGCGAGCCACTGGTCACCCTGGCGTGGACGGGTGTCGCGGTCTCGATCGGGCTGGTGCTCACCTACCTGGTCCTCTGGCGCAGCATGCCGGGGATACTCCTGACACTGGCCGGGGTCGCCTTCGTCTTGGCGGTCGGCACGCTGATCTGGCGCATGCCCCGCCGTCGGGACATCGACGACCACGACGACGGCGCAGTCGTCTAGCCAGGACCGCGTCCGCAGGCGGGCTCGTGGACCGATGGGCGACGACGCTTCCGCGCGTCTTCCGGCTCCGTGCCGGTCCGAGGAAGCTCAGGTGCGGGCGAGGTCGGCGGCGCCGACGATGCCTGCGTCGTTGCGCATCTCGGCTAGGGCGAACCGCGGTTCCGGGCGGTGGCCACGCGCCGACAACGCGTCACCGAACGCGGCCCGAACGGGTTCGAGGATGAGGTCTCCCGCACTTGCCACGCCGCCGCCCAGGACGATCAGCTCCGGGTCGAGCACCGCCACGAGGTCGGCGGCCCCGGCTCCGATCCAGGTCCCGAGCTCGGCGAGCAGCTCGATACCCAGCGGGTCACCCTGCTGGGCCACGTGCGTCACGTACGGGCCCTTGATCTTCCTCGGGTCTCCCCCTGCGAGCTCAAGCAGCGCCGTCGCCCGGTGCGGGTAGGCCACGGCCGCTGCCCGCGCCTGACGCGTCAGCGCCCGGCCCGAGGCGTACTGCTCCCAGCAGCCGGGGTGACCGCAGCCGCACATGTGTCCGTCGGGGACCATGCGCATGTGCCCGATCTCCGCGGCCACACCGTGGGCGCCCCGCAGCAGCTCGGAGCCGATGACTATCGCGCCACCAAGGCCGGTGCCGACGGTCAGCATGATCATGTCTGCGACGTCCCGACCGGCGCCGAAGCGGAACTCGGCCCAGCCGGCGGCGTTGGCGTCGTTCTCCACGACCACGGGCACGTCGATGTGCGGGGCGAGCCGCTCGCGCAACGGGTAGTCCCGCCACGCGATGTTCGGCGCGAACAGCACCGTGGCGCGGTCGTCCGAGACGAACCCGGCGGCCGCGACGCCGACCGCCTCGATCGGGTAGTCCTGCCGGAGCTCGACCACCAGCTCCACGACCGCACGCTCGATCTCACCCGGTCGCTCCGGGTCGGTCTCCCGGCGCGACTGCGCGAGGATCCGCCCACCGTCATCCACCACGCCGGCCGCGATCTTCGTCCCGCCGATGTCTACGCCGATCGCGTGCATATCCCGTCCCTGAGTCGCAGTTCAACCCTGGCGAGACCCTGCCAGGGCTTGAGCGCCGGGGCCACGAACCACCGGCCTCGGGACTACCGTAGAGGGTCGGGAGTTCGCGCTGATCGCGTCCTGGACGAAAGTTATGGGAGCAGGCATGAGGGAGTACCGAACGCCGGCACTCGCTTCCGCGGAGCCGGAAACCAGCATCTCCGACCTGTTGCTGGCCACCGTCCACCAGAACCCGGACGCTGTCCTGGTCCGCCGCCGAGCGGGACAGGGCTGGGCCGACCTTGCCGCCGGCGACTTCCTCGCCGAAGTCGTCAGCGTCGCCAAGGGCTTCATCGCGGCCGGGATCGGGCCGGGCGACCGGGTGGGCATCATGGCCCGCACCCGCTACGAGTGGACGCTCCTCGACTTCGCGCTGTGGCATGCAGGCGCGGTCCCCGTCCCTGTCTACGAGACCTCGTCCCCGAGCCAGACGGAGTGGATCCTTGCGGACTCGGGGTCGCAGGCCGTCGTCGTCGAGACAGCGGAGCACGCCGACCTCGTCGAGACGATCCGGCCCAGCCTGCCCGACCTGAAGCACGTCTGGCAGATCGACTCCGACACGCCGGCCCTGACCATCCTGCGCGACCTCGGCTCCAGCGTGAGCGACGACGAGCTCGAGAAGCGTCGCTCCAACATCGGCCTGGACGACCTGGCCACGATCATCTACACGTCCGGCACGACCGGGCAGCCGAAGGGCAGCGAGCTCACGCACGGCAACTTCGTGCTGCTCACCCTCAACACGATCGAACGACTCTCGGTCGTCGTCAAGGAACCCGGCGCCTGCACTCTGCTGTTCCTGCCGCTGGCACACGTCTTCGCCCGGTACGTGGAGGTCCTCGTCATTGCGGCCGGGGCGATCCTCGGGCACGCCCCGGACGTCAAGGCGCTCACCGCCGACCTCGCTTCCTTCAGGCCGACCTTCATCCTCTCGGTACCCCGGGTCTTCGAGAAGGTCTACAACTCCGCCGAGCAGAAGGCGATCGCCGGCGGAAAGGTCAAGATCTTCCACTGGGCCGCGCGCGTAGCGATCTCCTACTCCCGCGGCCTCGACGACGGCCGTCCCACGCTCCGCATCCGTCTGGCACACCGGCTCGCCGACGCCCTCGTCCTGCACAAGCTTCGCGCCGTGCTCGGGGGCCGGGCCCGCTGGGCGATCTCGGGCGGCGCGCCACTGGGCGAACGGCTCGGCCACTTCTACCGCGGCCTCGGGCTGACCGTCCTCGAGGGCTACGGGCTGACCGAGACCACCGCTCCGGCCACCGTCAACGTCCCGGAGCGAACCAAGATCGGCACCGTCGGTCCGCCGCTGCCCGGGGTCGGCATCAAGATCGGCGACGACGGCGAAGTGCTGATCACGGGGATCCCTGTCTTCCGCGGCTACCACAGCGACCCCGCGGCGACCGCGCAGGCCTTCACCGGCGAGTGGTTCCACTCGGGAGACATCGGCGAGCTCGACGACGACGGCTACCTGCGCATCACCGGCCGCAAGAAGGAGCTCATCGTCACGGCCGGCGGCAAGAACGTCGCCCCAGCGCAGCTCGAGGACCGGGTCCGCGCCCACCCGCTGGTCAGCCAGTGCGTCGTCGTCGGCGACAACAGGCCGTTCATCGCCGCGCTGATCACGCTGGACTCGGAACTGCTCGAGCCATGGTTGGCGGCGCACGGCCGGAGCCCGCTCACCGTCGCCGAGGCGACAACCGACCCCGCCGTGCGCGCTGCGCTCGACGCCGCGGTGTCGCGGGCCAACGAGGTCGTCTCGCGGGCGGAGTCCATCCGGGCCTACACGATCCTCGAGGGCGACTTCACGATCGCGAACGGCTACCTCACACCTTCCCTCAAGGTCGTCCGGCACGCGGTGCTCAGGGACTTCGCCGCCGCGATCAACCAGCTCTACCCCGATACCCGCCCTACGCCGCGCTGACCCGGAGCACGAACGGGGACACCCGCGTTCGCCGCCCCAACCCGACGGCTGCTCGGCCGCTCGGCTCTGATCGGCTGATCGGCTGATCGGCTGATCGGCTCCCATCTGCTGATCGGCCTACCCGACGGCGGCATCCCCGCACCGTCGCCGATGTTCGGACGAGGTCGCCGCGATCGGCAGGCTTCGCTCACTGCCACCCGAGTGCGCGAGCGCCGGACCGCCGGTCATCCGCAACGGCGGGACGAGGCCGGAGCCGGCGAGAACCGCCACCGCTCGGGTCTCCGCATCCGACAGCTCGGGCGCCCGCCCGCCCGAGGACGGCCCGGCGAGGAACGAGACGACGCAGTCCCCGCACGCGAGGTCGCGCATCACACAGGTCTCACAGTCGATGATCACGCGCCGGACGCTACGGGAACCCACTGACATCACGACCGGCCCCACCGTCGCCGGACTGCTGAGGACCCCCGTTTGGCCGATCGGTCGGGGTGCCGCCGCGGCATTGTCGGAGGGCGCACCTAGCGTGACGCTCGTGCGTCAGAACCTCCTCGCCCGCCCTCCCGGTAGTCGCCTCGATCTCGACTCCTGGCGGGCGCCGGCCGCCGGTCCGCTCCAGCCGACCCTCGAAGACATCGGGACCCCGTTGGCCGAGACCACGTTCGTCGTCGTCGACCTCGAGACCACCGGCTGCTCCTCCCAGAGCAACGCCATCACCGAGATCGGCGCGGTCAAGGTGCGGGGTGGGGCCGTCCTCGGCGAGTTCCAGACCTTGGTGGATCCCGGAGGTCCGGTGCCGCCAATGATCACCGTCCTCACGGGGATCACCGACGCGATGCTCATCGATGCGCCGCGGATCGAATCCGTGCTGCCCTCCTTCCTCGAGTTCGCACACGGCGCCGTTCTCGTCGCCCACAACGCGCCCTTCGACATCGGCTTCCTCAAGGCTGCGGCAGCGCGGCTGGACCTCCACTGGCCCCGCCCCACCGTTGTCGACACGGTGGCTCTCGCGCGGCGCGTGGTGACCCGCGACGAGGCCCCGAACAACAAGCTGTCTTCACTCGCCGCCTTGTTCCGTGCTGACGTGACCCCGAATCACCGGGCCTTGGAAGATGCGCGGGCCACCGTAGACGTCCTGCACGGCCTCCTCGGGCGGATGGCGCCGCTCGGCGTGACACACCTGGAAGACCTTGTCACGGCGTCCGACCGGGTGCCCCATGCGCGGCGCCGCAAGGCGCACCTCGCAGACGGGCTCCCGAACGGACCCGGCTGCTACCTGTTCCTCGGACCCGGCGAGGAGGTCTTGTACGTCGGCACGGCCGTCGACATCCGCCGCCGAGTCCGCAGCTACTTCACCGCGGGCGAGAAGCGAGCCCGGATGGGCGAGATGCTCGCCCTGGCTGAGAGCGTTCGGCCGATCGCGTGCGCCACGGTGCTCGAGGCGCAGGTCCGCGAGCTCCGACTCATCGCCGAGCACAAGCCTCCGTACAACCGCCGGTCACGAGCGCCTGAGCGAGAACCGTGGCTGCGCCTCACCGACGAGGCCTACCCGCGGCTATCGGTCGCCCGTTCGGTCCCGATCGGCACCCCCGCGCTCGGTCCCTTTCCGTCACGGGCGAGTGCCGAGGCGGCGGCCGCGGCGTTGCACACGGCGTTCCCGGTCCGCCGCTGCACCGGGCGGCTGCCGAGGCGCGCGCCGGAGGGTGGGACCGCCTGTGTCCTCGCCGACATGGGGCGATGCGCAGCGCCCTGCGTCCGTGGCGCCGCCGCCACCGGGTACGACGCTGCTGTCGAGGGCGCCCGCGCCGCACTCACCGGTCGCGCTGAGGACGTGGTCGTCGCGGTCCGGGCCCGGATCGCGACGCTCTCCGCGCAGGAGCGCTATGAAGAGGCCGCCGCGCACCGGGACCAGCTTGCCGCATACCTGCGTGCGGGGGCACGGGCCGAGCGGCTGGCCCCGCTCGTGGCGAGCCCTCAGATCGTCGCCGCACGCCGTTCCGCGGACGGCGGCTGGGAGCTTGTGCTCATCCGGTACGGCCGCCTGGCCGCGACCACGACCGTGCGCCGAGGCGCGGACCCGATGCCTGCCATCGCCGCGCTCAACGCTGCGGGCGAGTCCGTCGCAGCGCCAAGTGTCCGGTGCGGCGCTGCGACGGCGCAGGAGAGCGACCTCATCGCCTCGTGGCTCCACGAGCCGGGTGTGCGGCTCGTGGAGCACTCGAGCGAGGGGACGCCGTGGGTCTGGCCCGTGAGCGGGGCTGCGCGCTTTCTCGCGGAGGTCCCGCGCGTGAAGCCGTCGCGGTAGCTCAGACAGCCCCGAAGGCGACCCACCGGTCGAGCACACCAAGGGCAGCGCCCTCGTCGACGGCGACCGCCGCGAGGCGTAGGCCGGCGGCCATCCGGTCCTCGAACGATCCGGCGCCCGTCCCCGGGAGCGAACCGTCGGCCACGAGAGCCGACGCCGAGTTGAGGAGCACCGCGTCTCGGACGGCACCCGGTTCACCGCCGAGGACGCGCCGAGCCACCTGAGCGTTGTACGCGGCGTCGGCCCCTCGCAGATCGTCCAGCGTCGCAGGGGGAAGGTCGAACGCCGCGCAAGCGTCGAGGCGGTGGCGGACGACCTCCCCGTCGGCGACCTCCCAGATGTCCGCAGCCGACGTGGTCGAGAGCTCGTCGAGGCCGTCCTCGCTCCGGGCGAGAACCGCGTTCATGCCGCGCGCGGCGAGCACGCCGGCCATCAGGGCGGCCATCCGGGCGTCCGACACGCCGATGGCCGAAGCCCGGGGACGAGCAGGGTTGGTCAACGGGCCGAGGAAGTTGAAGACGGTGGGGATCCCGAGCTCGCGACGGGTCGGTGCGACGTGCCGCATGGACGGGTGGAAGACCTGCGCGAAGCAGAAGGTGATCCCGACAGCACGCGCGGCCGAGGCGACCTGCGCGACGTCGAGGTCCAGCCGGACGCCCAGCGCCTCGAGGACATCGGCTGAACCGCTCGCGGACGTGGCCGCCCGATTGCCGTGCTTGACCACGGTGAGCCCCGTGCCCGCGACCACCAGCGCCGCCATGGTCGAGATGTTCACGCTGCGATGGCGGTCTCCCCCGGTGCCCACGACGTCGACGCACGGACCCTCGACGGCAATCGGGACGGCGTGCGCGAGCATCTCGCTCGCCAGGCCCGACAGCTCGGCAACCGTCTCGCCCTTGCTCCGGAGGGCCACGAGGAAGCCTGCAAGCACCGCCGGGCTCGCTTGCCCGGACATGACGCGGTCCATGGCCCAGGTGGCGTCCGCGGTCGTGAGATCCTCGCGAGCCACCAGGGCAGACAGCAGAGCCGGCCAGCTCGGCTCGGACGCGCCCACGGCGGTCACGCGCCGAGATCCCGGAGTACCTGCGCCACCGTCTCCTGGACCCGCAGCGGGTCGAGCGGCGCGGTGATCACGGCGTCAGCCTCGGACCAGGCGGCCAACCAGGCATCCTGCGGACGGGCGATGAGGACGATGACGGGCGGGCAGCGGTACACCTCGGCCTTGAGCTGTCGGCAGACTCCGAGACCACCTGCCTTCGCGGCCTCGCCGTCGAGTACGAGCGCGTCGAACCTCCCGGACTCCGCGTGCTGCACCACCGCGGCGTAGGTCGCGGTCTCGGTCCACACGATCGTCGGGAGGTCAGCGGCCGCCCGCCTGCCGACCGAGGCGATCACGTCCGCACGCGTCGTGGCGTCGTCGCTGTAGATCAGAAGCTCGACCGGTGCGTGGTCACGGCGATCGGCCGCCCCTGCAGCCCGTGTGGTGATCATGATGTCCTCCGGCTTCCCGTCCTGCCCGCTGTGCATGTTAGTGGGCGACCACCTGCCGACCGGGCGCCGAGTCCTCGGGACTGGCAACCTCCCCGCGCGCGCCGTCGCGTCACGAGTCGCGGTTCGGCCACGACGGGCACAGCCGGGCAGAAGCAAGGCCTCGACGGGGTCACTCGGAACCCGGGGAGCCACTATTCGGACACCCTCCGGGACCTTCGTCCGACGCGAACGCCCCGGAGTGGCCCGCAAGGGCCAGGCTCAGGCAATAATGACGCCGTGTCGACTTCCACCGCTGCTGTGAGCGCCCCCCACCTCAGCGTCAACCGTCCGAACACCCTGTCGGTTGGCACCATCGTCTGGCTGTCCAGCGAGCTGATGTTCTTCGCGGGCCTGTTCGCCATGTACTTCACCCACCGCTCGGTGAGCGCCGACATCTGGGAATCAGAGTCCGGGCTGCTCAACCTGCCCTTCTCGTTGACCAACACCGTGGTCCTCGTCCTCAGCTCGGTGACGTGCCAGATGGGCGTGTTCGCCGCCGAGCGCTACCAACCGCGGCGGACAGGTTCGGTCCTGAACCTGGCGCGCTGGGGCATGAACGAGTGGATGGTGCTCACGTACCTCATGGGCTCGTTCTTCGTCGCGGGCCAGATCACGGAGTACGTCGTCCTGGTGCGCGAGGGTCTGACGATCGCGTCCAGTCCCTACGGCTCCGTCTTCTTCATGGCGACCGGGTTCCACGGGCTTCACGTGACGGGCGGCCTCATCGCGTTCCTGTTCGTCCTTGGTCGCTCCTTCGCCGCCAAGCGCTTCGGGCACCACGAAGCGAGCACCGCGATCGTCGTGTCGTACTACTGGCACTTCGTCGACGCGGTCTGGATCGCACTGTTCGCCGTCATCTACCTGATCCGGTAGGTGCTGGTCATCACCGCGAAAGACGCTCGAGCCGAATCCACACCGACTGCAGACGAGGAAGACCAGTTGTGAAGGCACTCGCAGCCAGCAGACGCCACCGCCTCGCGCCGGTGCTCCTCGTCCTGCTCGCGCTCCTCGCCACGGGCGTCGTCTACTCGATGATCGCGCCAGCTCCCAAGGCCGTAGCCGAGGCTGCGAACGCGGACGACATCGCCACCGGCGAGGCGCTCTTCGTCGCCAACTGCGCGACCTGCCACGGCATCAACGCCCAAGGCGGCCCGGCGGGCCCGTCGCTGATCGGAGTGGGCGCCGCCGCAGTGGACTTCCAGGTCTCCTCAGGGCGGATGCCGATGTCCTCCAACGGCCCCCAGGCACCCGTCAAGCCCCCCCAGTTCACCGGCGAGCAGACCGCAGCCCTGGCGGCGTACGTAGCCAGCCTCGGTCCCGGACCTTCCATCCCCACGGAGGAGATGGTCGATCCGACCCTGGGCAACGCGGCGGCCGGCATGGAGTTGTTCCGGACCAACTGCGGCCAGTGCCACAACGCCGTCGGCGCCGGGGGTGCGCTGTCCGAAGGCAAGTACGCCCCGTCGCTCATGGACACCCCGCCGTCCGAGATCTACGAGGCGATGCTCACAGGCCCCCAGTCGATGCCGGTCTTCAACGACGCGAACATCACCCCTGAGGAGAAGCGCGACGTCATTGCGTATCTCGTCGCACAACGTGAGCCGGCGGCCGGTGGCCTGACCCTCGGGGGCCTCGGCCCGGTCAGCGAAGGCCTATGGGTATGGGTCGTAGGCATCGGCCTGCTCATCGGATCTGCCATCTGGTTGGGAGCGAAGTCGTCGTGAGCAGCAAGCAGACCCCGGCTCAGGGGGCAGGCGTCGGGGTACGCGGACGCGACTCCGGCACTCTCGAGCGCTTCGAGAACCCGGGCCTCCACCCGCACAAGCCCCGTCAGGCCGACATCAACGCGTCAGCCGCCAAACGCGCGGAACGCCAGGCGGTCACCCTCTTCGCGATCTCGGCGCTCGCGTCGGTCGGCGCCGTGGTCGGCTACTTCATGATCCCGCTGGACCAGACGGTGGCCTCGGTCCGGCTGTCGAACCTGACGCTCGGCGTCGGCCTCGGCCTCGGCATGCTCGGCTTCGGGCTTGCCGCGGTGCACTGGGCCAAGACCCTGATGAGCGACGTCGAGCGGATCGACGAACGCCACGATCAGCGGGGCTCGGACGAGACCCGCGCGGAGGCCGTCCAACTGCTGAAGGACGGCGCCGCCGACTCCGGCATCGCCCGGCGCCCACTGCTCAAGGGCGCCGTCGTCGGCGCCCTTGCCCTCGCCCCGCTGCCCTTCATCGTGCCGCTCGTGGGCAACCTCGGCGGGGACTGGGACGTCAGCAAGCTGCGGCACACGGCGTGGCGCAAGGGCCGCCGCCTGGCGATCGACCCGACCGACACGCCCATCCGGGCGGCCGACGTCACGGTGGGCTCGATCTTCAGCGTCATGCCGGAGGGCCTTTCCGAGGAAGAGCACTACCTCGAGGAGAAGGCGAAGGCCGTCGTCGTTCTCGTCCGTGTCGACCCGCGAGAGCTGGACGAGAATGCCGAGCACGCGGACTGGGCCTACGACGGCATCCTGGCGTTCTCGAAGATCTGCACCCACGTCGGCTGCCCCGTCGCCCTGTACGAGCAGCAGACGCATCACCTGTTGTGCCCGTGTCACCAGTCCACGTTCGACGTGACCGACGGCGCGAAGGTCGTCTTCGGCCCCGCCAAGCGCCCACTGCCCCAGCTGCCCATCGCAGTCGACGACGAGGGCTACCTCGTAGCCCAGGGGGACTTCGACGAACCGGTCGGACCGAGCTTCTGGGAGCGGCTGAAGTGAGCACCTCAACCCCCGCCCGCGCTGCGGGTGCGACAGCAGACTTCCTGGACACGCGCATCGGCGCGTCCAAGCTCGTCAAGGAGTTCGCGCGGAAGATCTTTCCCGACCACTGGTCCTTCCTGCTGGGTGAGATCGCCCTCTACAGCTTCATCGTGCTCCTGCTCTCAGGCACGTTCCTGACCATGTTCTTCGTGCCGAGCATGGCCGAGATCCACTACCCCGAAGACGCGCTCCCCGTCACGATGCAGGGCGTCCAGATGTCCGAGGCCTTCGCCTCGACCCTGAAGCTCTCCTTCGCGGTCAAGGGCGGCCTGCTCATGCGGCAGATCCACCACTGGGCCGCGCTGATGTTCATGGCAGCGATCGTCACGCACATGTTGCGGATCTTCTTCACCGGGGCCTTCCGCAAGCCGCGCGAGCTCAACTGGATCGTCGGCTTCCTGCTGATGGTGCTCGGACTCGTGGCCGGCTTCACGGGCTACTCACTTCCGGACGACGTCCTCTCCGGCAACGGCCTGCGGATCACGGACGGCATCACCAAGGGCGTGCCGATCATCGGCAGCTACGCGTCGTTCCTGATCTTCGGCGGGGAGTTCCCGGGAGTCGACATCATCCCCCGGATGTTCACCGCGCACATCCTCGTCGTGCCGGGCCTCATCCTGGCCCTCGTCGCAGTTCACCTCATGCTGGTCGTCGTGCACAAGCACACCCAGTACCCCGGCCCCGGCCGCACGAACAAGAACGTGGTCGGTTTCCCGCTCTTCCCCGTCTACATGGCCAAGGCCGGCGGCTTCTTCTTCATCGTGTTCGGCGTCCTCGCCCTGATGGGCGCGACGATGTCCATCAACGCGGTCTGGAACTACGGGCCGTACGACCCGTCGCCCGTGTCCGCCGGAGCCCAGCCCGACTGGTACATGCTGTTCCTCGAGGGCTCGCTGCGCATGATGCCCGGCCAGGCGGAGTTCGTCGTCGGCGGGTTCACGGTCCCGCTGAACGTGATCATTCCGGCCATGATCGTGCCGGGAATCCTGCTGGGCGCGCTCGCGCTCTATCCGTTCATCGAGGCCATCGCGACAGGTGACAAGCGTGAGCACCACGTGCTCGACCGCCCGCGCAACGTACCCTTCCGGACCGCCTTCGGAGTCGCCGTCCTCGCCGAGCTGATCATGCTCGCGCTAGCGGGCTCGAACGACCTCATCGCGACCCACTTCAGCCTGTCGATCAACGACATCACGAACACGTTCCGCGTGCTGTTCTTCGTGCTGCCCGTGGTCACCTTCTGGATCACCAAGCGCATCTGCCTCGGGCTCCAGCGGCGCGACCGCGAGATCGTGCTCCATGGCCGCGAGACGGGAACAATCATCCGCATGGCCACGGGCGAGTACGTCGAGGTCCACAAGCCGCTGGATGACTTCGAGCGCTGGACGCTCGTAGGTTACGAGGCGCCTCGGCCTCGCGAGATCGAGCCGGCCGAGGACTCGCGCGGCGTCCGCCGCAAGGGATACCGGTTGGACTCCTTCAAGGCTGCGCTGTCTCGGGTCTTCTACGAGGACCGCATCGAACCCGTCACGCCGGCGGAGCTCGCCGCAGCACACTCGCACGGCGAGCACGACATGCTGCCGGGCGGGACCGACAACGTCGAGCCCACTGCCCTGGCAGGCTCGGGGCAGGACACCGGACACACATCCTGAGACGCCGGTTGCCCTCTCGGCACCGCGCCCTAGGTTGGTTGAACGGCCGAGCGCGTCTCGGACGCGCAGACAACAAGCGATGGACGGCGCACGCACCGTGCGCCTCCCCGGCAACAGGAGGACTGCGCATGGCTGACTACACCCTGCCCGACCTGCCCTACGACTACGCGGCTCTCGAGCCGCACATCTCGGGCGCGATCATGGAACTGCACCACAGCAAGCACCATGCCGCGTACGTGGCCGGCGCCAACCTGGCGCTCGAGAAGCTGGCCGCGGCACGCGAAAGCGGGTCGTTCGATGCGGTCACCATGCTGGAGAAGAACCTGGCCTTCAACCTCGGGGGCCACGTCAACCACTCCGTGTTCTGGAACAACCTCTCGCCGGAGGGCGGGGACAAGCCGATCGGTGAGCTCGCCGCCGCGATCGACGATCAGTTCGGCAGCTTCGACGGCTTCGCCGCGCACTTCTCGGCGGTCGCCAACGGCGTACAGGGTTCCGGCTGGTCGATCCTCGCATGGGAATCGATCGGGCAGAAGCTGGTCATCGTCCAGCTCTACGACCAGCAGGCGAACCTGGCTCTCGGCCTCGTGCCGCTGCTCATGCTCGACATGTGGGAGCACGCGTTCTACCTGCAGTACAAGAACGTGAAGGCCGACTACGTGAAGGCCTTCTGGAACATCGTCAACTGGGCTGACGTGGCAACGCGCTTCGCTGTAGCTCGCACGCAGACGGCGGGGCTCATCGTTCCCTGATCCACGACGAGGACTGTTCGAGACGAGCCGGTCGTCCCTGGTAGCACCCGGGGCGACCGGCTCGTGTCGTCTGTTTGCAGCCACGCCCCGGCGCTGAGGTCTCAGCGTCAGCCAGTCGAGATCAACCGCTCACGGCCCGCCAGCACGACGCGGTCCGCTAGCACGACGCGGTCCGCCAGAGCGTCCGCTCGGCGGTGCGGACATGCCGATGGGGGCCGTCGAGGCCGGGAAGGACTGGCTGGCCTGGGACGCCTAGGTCTACGTGCCCAGCACGACGCGGCCAGGGTTCCCAGGAGTGAACCACCGGCAGAGAGACCTCATGACAGCCCGATAGCGCCTCGCACGAGGCCCGCCACACCTTCCCACGCAGCCACCGTCCGTGAGGCGGCTGACGCACCCAGGGCGGCGCTGGTCAGGCAGGAACAGACGAACCGGTCAGTGGGCGTGCTGACCGCGCGAGAACTCGAACTGCTGACCCACGAGCCCGATCACCCCGATCACGACGCCGATTCCGGACACCCAGAATCCGACCGCGAGGCCGAGGAAGACCAGCGCCGTCGCAATCCCGAGCACGAGGGGCCACCAGCTCCAGGGGCTGAAGGTCCCGACTTCGCCTGCGGCCTCGTCGATGTTGCCGAGCGGGTTGTCCTCCGGACGCATGTCGACGCGAGAGCCGACGACGAACAGGTAGGCGCCCGTCAGGCCGCCGAAGCCGCCCAGGAGGAACAAGGCGGTCGTGCCGACTGGCTCCCAGTCGCTCAGCAGCCCATAGAGGACGGCCATCGGCGTGAAGACCAGACCACCGACCGCGAAGAGCCACGACTCGGTGCGCATCGGCTTTCCGGGCTTGAGGCTTTCCTTGCTCATGAGCGGCTTCCCTTCGGGCCGGGGGCGCTTCCGTCGCCGGGACGTTCCGCGCGTGCGGCGTCCTCGGCGCGTCGTGCGATCAGTGCCTGCGCCTCGTCTACCTGGCCGTGCAGGTCGGCCTGCCCGTAGACCCAGTCCATGAATCCAGGGACCGGTTCTGCGTGGTCGAGCGCCGCGACCTCGGGGTGGTGCAGGTCAAAAGCCGGCCGCTCGGAACGGATGCGGGGAAGGCTCGTGAAGTTGTGCCGAGGCGGCGGGCACGACGTCGCCCACTCGAGGGAGCCACCGAAGCCCCATGGGTCGTCGACGGTGACCTTGGGCGCGGAGCGCCAGGTGATGTAGACGTTCCAGAGGAAGGGCAGGGTCGACGCGGCCAGCAGGATCGAGCCGTACGTGGAGATCTGGTTCCCGAGCGTGAAGCCGTCCTCTGCGAGGTAGTCCGCGTAGCGCCTCGGCATCCCGATCACGCCGAGCCAGTGCTGGATGAGGAAGGTCGAGTGGAAACCCACGAACAGCAGCCAGAAGTGCACCTTGCCGAGCTTGTCGTTCAGCATCTTCCCGGTGAACTTCGGCCACCAGAAGTAGAAGCCGGCGAACATCGCGAAGACGACGGTGCCGAAGACGACGTAGTGGAAGTGGGCCACGACGAAGTAGGTGTCCGAGACGTGGAAGTCCAGGGCTGGGCTGGACAGGATGATCCCGGTCAGACCGCCGAACAGGAAGGTGACGAGGAAGCCGATCGACCACAGCATCGGCGACTCGAAGGTGAGCTTGCCGCGCCACATGGTGCCGATCCAGTTGAAGAACTTCACGCCTGTCGGCACCGCGATCAGCATCGTCATCAGCGCGAAGAACGGCAGCATGATCGCGCCGGTCACGTACATGTGGTGCGCCCACACCGCCGCCGAGAGCGCGGCGATCGCGATGGTCGCGAAGACCAGACCCTTGTACCCGAAGATCGGCTTGCGGCTGAAGACCGGGAAGATCTCGGACACGATGCCGAAGAACGGCAGGGCGATGATGTAGACCTCGGGGTGGCCGAAGAACCAGAAGAGGTGCTGCCACAGGATCGCTCCGCCCGATTCCGGGTTGAACAGCTGGGCCCCCAGTAACCGGTCCGCGGCCAGACCGAGCAGAGCCGCCGCCAGCACAGGGAACGCCATGAGCACCAGGACCGAGGTGAGCAGGATGTTCCAGGTGAAGATCGGCATCCGGAACATTGTCATTCCGGGGGCCCGCATCGTGATGATCGTGGTGATGAAGTTGACGGCCCCGAAGATCGTGCCGAAACCGCCCATCGCCAGCCCGACCACCCACAGGTCACCACCGAGCCCTGGACTGAAGGTGGTAGAGGACAGCGGCGCGTAAGCGAACCACCCGAAGCTGGCGGCGCCGTGCGGGGTGAAGAACCCGGCGCTGGCGATGAGGCCGCCGAACAGGTAGAGCCAGTACGCGTACATGTTCATGCGCGGGAACGCCACGTCGGGCGCGCCGATCTGCAGCGGCACGAGAACGTTGGCGAAACCCGCGAACAAGGGTGTCGCGAAGAGCAGCAGCATGATCGTGCCGTGCATCGTGAAGAGCTGGTTGTACTGCTCCTTGCTCTGCACCAGCTGGATCCCGGGCTCGAACAGCTCCGCCCGGATCACGAGGGCCATCAGGCCCCCGATCATGAAGAAGATGAACGACGTGATCAGGTACATGTGCCCGATCGTCTTGTGGTCCGTCGACGTGATCGTCTTGACGATCGTGCGGCCCAGCGACTGCCGACTCGGGGCGAGACCCTGAATTACCGGTTGCTCGGTCATGGTCATGAGTGCGAACCCTCCTCGACGCTCGTCATCTCGGGACGCTGGATCCGGTCGAGGTCCGAGCCGAGCGCGCCGACCTGGCCACGCTCGCGCAGGTCGGCAATGTGCGCGTCGTACTCGGCTCGGGAGACGACGGCGACGTTGAAGAGCATGTCGGAGTGGAACTCGCCGCAGAGCTCTGCGCACTTGCCTTGGTAGAGGCCTTCGCGCTCCGGCACGATCTGGAAGCTGCTCGTTCGACCAGGGATGACGTCCCGCTTGAACAGGAACGCCGGGACCCAGAACGAGTGGATGACGTCACGGGAGTTCAGGGTGAACTCGACCCGCTCGTTCACCGGCAGGTACAGCGTCGGCAACGTCTCCTCGACGCCCGGCTCGCCGTCGTTGACAGCCTGGATGCCGGCGTCGTAGACACCGTCGTCCAGGTAGTTGAAGTCCCAGCTCCACATCTTCCCGTAGACCTGGACCCGCACGTCAGGCTCGGCCGACGTGTCGACGATGGCACCCATGTCACGTTGCGTGTAGAAGAACAGCACAGCGATCATGAAGACCGGCAGCACCGTGTACATCAGCTCGAGCGGCACGTGGTAGCGCAGCTGGACCGGCAGGGTGTTGTCGTTCTTGCGGCGCCGGTACGCGACGACGCACCAGATGATCAGGCCCCAGGTCAGGATCCCGACCGCCATGGCCGCGATCCACGACCCGGTCCACAGAGACGCGATGCGGTCGGTCTGGTTGGTGACGCCGGGTTCGCCCGGCAGGTACCCGCGCTCCCAGTTCTCCACTCCGCAACCCGATGCGAGCAATACGACGAGTGAGATCAGCGAGGCGACACCGATCGGTCGCCACCGTCTCCGGTGGACTGGGTGGGGTCCCACGTTCACGGCCTTCCGACGTCGTGCCCTGCCAGGTCTCCGCTGTCCGAGACCCCAGAGTTGGGACCTATGTCCCTGCTCGGGAAACACTACCGCCCATCGCCAACCTCGCAGGGAGTCCCGCGACGCGTCCGCGGACGTCCCGCACCGCACGCACTGATCTGCGCCTCCGAAGTCCGGCAACGGTCGCCCGCCGCGTCGCGGCCGCTCGCGCGACCGCGGCGCGGCGGACCTTAGGGTTGAACCATGACCGGCGCTCCCCCTGCTCGCGGCTATCTCGACGCGGGCGGGCACGCCCCCGTTCACCCGACGGCCCGCGAGGCGTTCCTCGCGGCGTGGGCCGAGGGCTGGGCCGACCCTCGACGGCTGCACAGCGAGGGACGACGGGCACGGCTCCTGCTCGACGGCGCCCGCGAGTCCATCGCCGCCGGGATCGGCGCCCGCACCGAAGAGGTGCACTTCGCGCCGTCGCTCACCCAGGCGCTGCACCACGCCGTCCTGGGCGTGGCGACCGGCCGACGCCGCGTCGGCGGACGGATCGTCGTGGCTGCCGTCGAACGCGCCGCGGTGCTGCACGCCGCCCGCCTCGCAGGCACGCGACACCCCCAAGGCGAGGTCGATGTCGTTCCCGTCGGGCCGAGCGGCCGCGTGGAGCTCGACGCCTTCATCGACGCGACCACCCGCTCCGGCTGCGCCGTCGCGGCCCTCCAGCACGCCAACGGCGAGGTCGGGACGCTGCAGCCGGTCGCGCAGGCTCACGCCGCCGCCCGGAAGGCCGACGTCCCTCTCCTCGTCGACGCCGGCGCGAGCCTCGGCCATGCCGACGTCGGACCCGCCTGGGACCTGCTCACGGCCGACTCCGGCGACTGGGGCGGCCCGAGCAACCTCGCCGTGCTCGCGGTGCGCGCGCGCGTTCGCTGGGCCAGGACGTGGCCCGAGGACGACACGGAGGGCGGCTGGTTCCCGGGCGGCGTCAGCGTCCCCGCGGCCCTCGCGGCGGCGGCGTCCCTCGCCGCGGTGCAGCGGGAGCGGGCTGACGGCGAAACCCGGCTTAGCGGGCTCGTGGACCGGCTGCGCGCGCGGATCGGCGCCGAGGTCCCGGATGTCGAGGTGGTCGGGGACGCCGACGAGCGTCTCCCCCACGTCCTCACCTTCTCGTGCCTCTACGTCGACGGCGAGGCGATCGTTACGGAGCTCGACCGGCTGGGCTTCGCG
>JAHECE010000157.1 GCA_024641895.1 Actinomycetales bacterium | reverse complement strand
GACGGCGGTCCCGGCTCGGCGGCTGGGGCGGCGGGCCTGGGCTTGCTCCTCCTCGGGCATCGCTGGACGGCGGCGCTCGTGGCGACGGCCCGACGGGCCGGGAGCGACGAGCCCGGCCGATGATTCTGGTGACGGTGCTGCTGACGGTGCTCTGCCTCCTGGCAGTAGCGCCGTGGTGGCCGTCCTCGCTGGGGTCGGCCGGGCGGGTCGCCGAGCGGGATGCGGAGGTGGCGCCCCGGGTGCGGGGTGCGCCGCCCGGGGCGGGCGTAGGGCCGAGGGGTGGGGCTGCGCGCCCCCGGGTCGACCCGGCCGTCGTGCTCGACCTCGCGGCCGCGGGGCTCGACGCGGGAGCTTCGATCCCGGGGGCGCTCGTTGCCCTGGGCGACGCGCTCGACGACGCGGGGACGGCAGGCGCCGATGGGGAGGCTCTGCGTCGCGCCGCGGCCTCGCTCATGCTCGGCTCCTCGTGGGAGGAGGCCTGGGTGGGTACGCCTGGGCGTCTGCGGGCCCTGGGCGACGCGCTGGAACCGGCCTGGGTCGACGGGGTTGCAGCGGGCCCCCTGCTGACCAGCGCGGCCGATCGTCTCCGAGCCGGAGTGGCCCGGTCCGCCGAGGAGGCGGCCGCGCGGCTCGGGGTCCGCCTCGTGGTGCCGCTCGGCCTCTGCTTCCTCCCGTCGTTCGTCCTCCTCGGCCTGGTACCGGTCGTGCTCTCCGCCGGTGCGGGGCTCTTCGGGTGAGCCGGCCCGGAGGTCCGGACCGCTCCACCGCTGTGCAAGCAGTCGTGCGTCCACAGCGTCCGGAGCATCCCGACGCGGAGCAGCAGTCGTCGGACACGCTGCTCCGAGGCCGAGAACGCGGCCGAGGTGAACGGGCGCAGTCGCCCGATCGAGAGGAGAGACCAATGCAGACCGATGCCGATGTCTCGGGAGTTTCCGGCCGGCAAGGGGGAGAGGCGGCGGGCTCGACGCACGTGCCCGGTTCGGTGGACGGGCTGGACGGTGCGGACCGGCTGGACGGGCTGGACGGGCTGGACGGCGCGGAACGGACCGCCGCGGTCGAGCGACTGGGCGCGGACGCCGTGCCCGGGTCCGAAGGCCTGGCCGGTGAGGCGGGCGTGGTCACCGCGGAGTACGCGATCGCGACGCTCGCTGCGGCGGCATTCGCCGGCGTGCTGCTGGTCATCCTGCGAAGCGGGGAGGTGCGCGCCTTCCTGCTCGGCATCATCCGGCAGGCGCTGTCGGTATGACCGGCCCCCTGATCCCGCGCGATCGGGGGGCCGTCACGGCGGAGTTCGCAGTCGCGCTCCCGGCCGTCGTGGCGGTCCTCGTGTTCGCGATGGTGACGACGGGTGCGCTCCTCGCCCAGGTCCGCTGCGCCGATGCCGCCCGCGCCGGGGCGCGTGCGGCAGCGCTCGGTGAGGATCTCGGGGCGGTCCGCGCCGCGGTCGCCGTCGTCGCCGATGCCGACTTCTCGGTCGAGGTGGCTCGTTCGGGGCCCTGGGTGGAGGTGCGCGTCGAGCGTCGGGTGATGAGTCGCTGGGGCCCCGTGGTCGCCTCGGCTCGCTCGACGGCGTGGGTCGAGCCGGGAGTGCCCACCGGCGGGGCCTCGGGCCGCGGCGACCCGAGTCTCGGTGTGGCTGGGATCGGGGGGACCCCATGACGACTCGTCGACGGCCCGCTGACGGGGGATCGGCCACCGCCCTCGTGCTCGGCATCGTCGCCTCGGTGCTCGTCGTCCTCTCGGCCGTCGCGCTCCTCGGTCACGCGATCAGCACCCGCGGGGCCGCCCAGACGGCTGCAGACCTCGCCGCGCTCGCGGGCGCTGCCGCGGTGGTGCACGGACCGGCGAGCGCGGACCCGTGCCTGCGGGCCGGGGTGGTCGCCCGGGCCAACCAGGCCGAGCTCGTCTCCTGTGCGCGGCTCGCCGGAGGGCAGCTCCGGGTCGAGGTCCGGGTCGGTGCGGCGCGTGCGACTGCGCGGGCCGGCCCGGTGGGGACGTCGCGCACCGGGTCGGTGCTCGACTCGGCGCCGACCCCCGCGTTCGCGTCACGCGCTCTGCGGGCCGGCCGGGTCGGGGTCATGATCCAGGACGAGGGAGAGGAGTCGCAGGGCGGCCCGCTTGTCGAGAGGCGAGTTGCCGTTGCCGCACTTGGGGGACTGCACGCACGCCGGGCAGCCGTCGCGGCACGGGCAGGCGCTGATGGCGCCCCGCGTGGTCGAGAGCCACAGGGGCGCGGCCGCGTAGGCGCGCTCGGCAAACCCGGCGCCCCCGGGGTACCCGTCGTAGACGAAGACGGTGGGCAGCAGCGTCTGCTCGTGGAGCGCAGTCGAGAGCCCGCCGATGTCCCACCGGTCGCATGTTGCCAGGAGCGGCAGCATGCCGATGGCTGCGTGCTCGGCCGCGTGGAGCGCCCCGGGCAGCTCGGCGGGCCCGAGGCCGGCGCGCTCGAGAGCTGCGGGTGCGAGGGTGTACCAGACGGCGGTGGTCTGCATCCGGCGCTCGGGAAGGTCGAGCGGAAACGTGCCGAGCGGCTCCATCGTGGGCAGGCGCAGCCGGGTGAAGGCGGAGACGCGGCTGGTCATCTCGATGACACCGAAGCCCCATCTCACGTCGCCCCAGTCCCGCTCCCGCCGGGTCTGCAGGATCGTGACGTGCGAGGTGCTGCGGGCTCTGGTCCGGTACGAGATCGGCGTCTCGTCACGGGCCAGGGCCACGCCGTCCGCGAGCTCCTCGACCAGGTAGGTGCGGCCCTGGTGCACGTAGACGGCGCCGGCGTGGACGGTGGCATCGGCCCGCGCCGCGTCCACGGTACCGAGCACCCGTCCGGTCTGGCGCTCGACGATCGGCACCGCTGGTTCCGCGCCGCTCCCGCGCAGATCGGTGAGCCGTGTCGGGTTCTCGGAGCGGGCGTAGTTCCAGAACCAACCGTCGGTCCGACGGCGCAGCAGCCCCCGTCGGACCAGCTCGGCCGGGAGCGTGCCGTCGTCGAGCCCGAAGCCGGCGAGGTCCTCGTCGCGGATCGGCAGCTCTGCCGCGGCCGCGCACAGGTGCGGGGCGAGGACGTACGGGTTGGTGGGGTCGAACGTGGTGGCCTCGACCGGGGTTCCGAAGATCGCCTCGGGGTGGTGCACGAGGTACGAGTCGAGCGGGTCTCCGCTCGCGACCAGCACCGCCAGCCCGTCGGTGCCCGCGCGCCCCGACCGTCCCGCCTGCTGCCAGAGCGACGCGCGCGAGCCGGGCCAGCCCGCGATGAGCACGGCGTCGAGCCCCGACAGGTCGATCCCGAGCTCGAGGGCGTTCGTCGTCGCGAGACCGAGCAGCTCCCCGGTGCGGATCGCCCGCTCCAGTGCTCGCCGCTCCTCGGGCAGGTATCCGCCGCGGTAGGCAGCAACCTTGGCCGGGAGCTCGCCGTCGATCTCGCTCAGGTGGCTGCGAGTCCGTTCCGAGACGGCCTCGACGGCTGCCCGGGCGCGCGTGAAGGCGAGCGTGCGTGCGCCGGCCGAGACGAGGTCCGCCAGGAGTTCGGCGGTCTCGGCGAGTGCGCTGCGCCGCGGGCCGGCGTCGTCCTCTCCGCCGTCCGCGCCCACCCCCCCGAACCGACCTGCATCCCCGACCCGACCTCCGCTCTCGCTGCTACGACCGACCAGCGCCGGCTCCCAGAGCGCGAAGGTCCGGGTGCCTGTCGGGGAGTCGTCCCGGGTCACGGCCGTCACGTCGTCCTCCGGCACCCCGAGCATCCGGGCCGCGGTGGTCGCGGGAGATCCAGTGGTGGCCGACGCCAGGAGCACGGTCGGGTCGGCGCCGTAGTGCCGCGCCACCCGTAGGAGTCGCCGCACCACGAGCGCGACGTGGGCGCCCATGACGCCGCGGTAGGCATGGCACTCGTCGATGACGAGGAAACGCAGGGCGCGCAAGACCCGCTGCCACCGGCGGTGGCCGGGCAGCAGCGAGAAGTGCAGGAAGTCGGGGTTGGTGAGCACGAGGTCCGCGTGGGCGCGGATCCAGTCGCGCTCGTCCATCGGTGTGTCGCCGTCGCAGGTCGCCGCCCGGACGTCGGCCGTCCCGGTCGCCTCGACGAGCCGAGCGAGCGCGGCGAGCTGGTCCGCAGCCAGCGCCTTGGTGGGGCTGAGGTAGAGCGTGGTCGGGCTGCGGGCCATCGTCGCGATCCGGTTGGAGCCTTGCCTCGCGTGGGTGCGCACCGCGGTGAGGGCGGGCAGCCAGGCGGCAAGGGACTTTCCGGAGCCCGTGCCCGTCGCGATGACGGTGTGCCGGCCGTTCCACACGGCGTCCGCGGCGCGCACCTGATGGCCCCACGGCTCACGGATCCCGAGCACGCCGTAGCCGGCGACCACACCGGGGTCGGCCCATGACGGCCACGGCTCCGTCCGCGCGTCCCGCGCCGGCAGGTGTTCCAGGTGGACCAAGCGGTCGCTGCGGGTCCCGCCCGCGAGCAGCACCTCCAGCGGGCCCGCAGAGGTGGTCATGAGTGAAGTCTCGCATCGGCCACCGACAGTCCCTTGGCGCGGCACGGAAGTGCCGCCCGGATCGGCTCAATCGCGCCGTCGCCGGGACGTTGGTCCCGTTCAGTCCGGCCTCGGCGGAGTTTCGTAGACCCGACATGTAGTGGCTCGGCGCGCCGCGCGCCACTACATGTGGTGGTTTTTCGTAACGTGATGGCGGTCGGAAGCAAACGTCGCCGACATCCGCTCGTGCCAGAAGGGGTCCCTACGCGATGAATCCGACCGCCCGGTCCAGCGCTCAGAACGAGTCCGTGTCGAGCCACTCCGCTCCCGAGCCCGGTCGGCAGGCCCGGCTGAACCCGGAGAACCCGCCGAAGGCGGCCGACCGCGCGGCCAGGCCCGGGCACCCCGCCCAGCCGGGCGTGGTCGAGGAGACGCTGGTCGACGTCGTCGGCACGATCGAGGAGTACCTGGACCGCTCGGACTGGAGGGTCAACGCGAACGCCAACCAGGGATTCTCCCTCGGTGGGCTCATCCTCAACACCTCGGGCAAGGTCGTCGCCAACTACTGGCTCTCGCGGGTCTACCCCGCGTCGGTCGGTCTCGCGCACCGTGAGGGCGCGATCCACATCCACGACCTCGACATGCTCTCGGGCTACTGCGCCGGCTGGTCGCTGCGCACCCTCCTCACGCAGGGGTTCAACGGCGTGCCGGGGGCGATCGACGCCGCGCCGCCCAAGCACTTCTCGAGTGCGATCGGCCAGATCGTCAACTTCCTGGGCACGCTCCAGAACGAGTGGGCGGGCGCGCAGGCCTTCAGCTCCTTCGACACCTACATGGCGCCCTTCGTCCGGCTGGACGAGATGGCGTACGCGGACGTGCTGCAGGGTGTCCAGGAGCTCGTCTACAACCTCAACGTCCCGAGCCGGTGGGGCACGCAGACCCCGTTCACCAACCTGACCTTCGACTGGGTGTGCCCCGCCGACCTGCGCGACCAGTACCCGATGATCGGCGGCGAGGTCGCCGAGTTCACCTACGGCGACCTCCAGGCCGAGATGGACATGATCAACCGTGCCTATATCGAGGTCATGACCCGCGGCGACGCGAGCGGTCGCGTCTTCACGTTCCCGATCCCGACCTACAACATCTCCGAGGACTTCGACTGGGACGGGCCCAACACCGAGGCGCTGTTCGAGATGACGGCGAAGTTCGGCCTGCCGTACTTCCAGAACTTCATCAACTCCGAGCTCGACCCCGGGATGATCCGCTCGATGTGCTGCCGGCTGCAGCTCGATCTGCGCGAGCTGCTCAAGCGCGGCAACGGGCTCTTCGGCTCGGCCGAGCAGACCGGGTCGCTCGGCGTCGTCACCGTGAACTGTGCGCGCCTGGGATTCCTGCACGCTGGGGACGAGGCCGGTCTCCTCACGGCCCTGGACACGCTCCTCGGGTTCGCCCGGGACAGCCTCGAGATCAAGCGCACCGTGGTCCAGGGCTTCATCGACGACGGCCTCTTCCCGTACACGAAGCGCTACCTCGGCTCGCTCGAGAGCCACTTCTCGACCATCGGCGTCAACGGGATGAACGAGATGGTCCGCAACTTTACGGGTGACACCGACGACGTGACGACGCCCTGGGGGCACGCCTTCGTCGCGCGAGTGCTGGACCACGTCCGCGCGCGGATGGTCGAGTTCCAGGAGGCCACCGGCCACCTCTACAACCTCGAGGCGACGCCGGCCGAAGGCACCACCTACCGCTTCGCCAAGGAGGACCTTCGCCGCTATCCCGGGATCCTCCAGGCC
>JAHECE010000007.1 GCA_024641895.1 Actinomycetales bacterium | reverse complement strand
AGCAGCAGAAGATGCTGATGTACCTCTTGCCCGGAATCTTCGCGGTGACCGGCGTCAACTTCCCGATCGGCGTGCTCATCTACTGGTTCACGACGAACGTCTGGACGATGGGCCAGCAGTTCTACGTCATCCGTCGGATGCCTGCGCCCGGATCCGCGGCCGAGGCCGCGCAGCAGGCCCGCAAGGCAAAGCGCGCGCTGCGTCGCGGACGCCCGGTGGAGGAGATCCAGGACACTCCCGCGGAGGTCGAAGAGACCAAGCCCGCGCCTGGCCAGCGGCAGCAGCCCAAGCGAAAGGACCGGCAGCGTCCCGGAGAGGCGACAGGAGGCCAGGCGACGCGTCCCACGGGTCAACCCCCCCGCGACGAGCCGGGTGAACCGACCCCGGGTCGCCGCAGCACGGCCGCTCCGTCCGCAGCGGCGGCCCGTGCTGCGAAGGCAGAGCGAGAGGCCGCGCGAGAGGCCGAGGCTGCGGCGGAGCAGCCTGGTGGGTCTAAATCGAACAAGAGTTCGAACCCCGGGGCGGCCACGCGCCGCCGCGGCCCGTCCGACGGCGCGAGCTGACTACCGAACCACCCCGGACGTCCCGAGGCAGCGGGTGCTGCCCGGACGGCCAGCCACCCCCAACGTGCAAGGAGCAAGTCGTGACGACCGAGTCTGAGCTTGGCACCACGCAGATCGACGACGTGGTCGAGGAGGCTCCCGAGGAGGCTCCCGAGGCGACCGTGAAGTCGGCGACGAAGCGACTCGAAGAAGAGGGCGAGATCGCGGCGGACTACCTCGAGGAGCTCCTCGACATCGCAGACCTCGATGGTGACATCGACATCGACGTCGACCATGGTCGGGCTGCCGTCGAGATCGTCGCGGACGAGCAGTCGTCGCGGTCCCTGCGCACGCTCGTCGGGCAGGACGGAGAGGTCCTCGAGGCTCTCCAGGAACTCACCAGACTCGCGGTGCAGACCAAGACCGGCGAGCGGAGTCGGCTGATGCTCGACGTCGCCGGGTTCCGGGCCGGCCGCAAGGCAGAACTCACGCAGACGGCCTCGAGTGCCATCGCCCGTGCCCAGGACTCGGGTGAGCCGGTCATGCTCGAGCCGATGAACGCTTTCGAGCGCAAGGTCGTGCACGACGCGGTCGCCGCAGCCGGGCTGGCTTCCGACTCTGAAGGCGTCGAGCCCAACCGTCGGGTCGTTGTCCGAGTTCGCTGAGGACGCGGAGAGGCCGGCGGGCGCTTCTCCCCCCGACGACTCGAGGCTCTCCGCGGAGAGGCTGGAGGAGTTCTTCGGCAGCGCCTGGCCGCAGGCAGTCCGGTTCCACGCGCTGCTGCGGGAGCACGGAGAGAAGCGCGGACTGATCGGTCCACGTGAAGTGTCGCGGATCTGGACCCGTCACCTCCTCAACTCCGCAGCCCTCACAGCCTTTCTACCCGACACAGGCGTGGTGGCGGACGTCGGCACCGGGGCCGGGCTACCGGGCGTGGTCGTTGCGTTCAGCCGGCCTGATCTGGAGGTATACCTCGTCGAGCCGATGCAGCGACGCATCAGCTGGCTCGAGGAGGTCGTGGCCGAGCTCGACCTCCACAACGTCGGGCTCCGCGCCGCGCGCGCCGAAGAGCTGCACGGTGTGCTGCAGGTCGACGTCGTGACGGCTCGGGCGGTGGCACCGCTGGGTAGGCTCGCCGGCTGGTCTCTCCCCCTCGTGAATGCGGGTGGACGATTCCTCGCGCTGAAGGGTCGGCGTGCGGCGGAGGAGATCGCGGGCACCGAGAAGACGTTGCGCAGGCTCGGGGTCGTCCGGACGGCGGTGCACGAGATCGACCCCATGGGTCTCGGAGACCCCACCACCGTGGTCGAGCTCACCGTCGGTCGCGCGAACCGGAAGAAGCCCCGCGGTTAGACAGCACCACGCTGCGTCGTTTCACGTGGAACGTTCGTCTGGCCAGCGGTTGACAGCGTCCTGAGCCGCCGAGACTCCGACGCTCTTCGGCGGAGGCGTCGGACCCTCCAGGGGTGCCGTTGCCCCGGGGGTGATCGGGTTGTGCAGCGCACCCGCTGAACGGGGGAACGGGGTGGGCAGGCCGGCGTTTCCTCAGGCCTGGCTGGAGCTGCGCCAGGCTGGTCGGGTTCCCCGGCGTTGCCCAAGAGATGCTCCCGACGTCGACAGGCCTGGTGGCCTGGGCGAGTCTGGGACGGGATCGGCGAGAGACCAGCACGACGTCCGACCGCCTTTCGTCCGGCCCACCTCGAGATCGTTGGGCCGAGCCTGACACCGTCCCGCTGGCGCTCAGCTGCTCGCGGACGGTCTGCACAGCGGCCGAGTCCCGGCGCTGCGTCGTGAGCCGGGCGGACACGCGCTCCGCTCGGCCGCGACTCGCCGTGCTTCTGCCCGATCAGCGTTCCCGACCCCGAGCGGGCGGCCGCGAACGGCGGCTGGAGTGGACCACGTCGTGAGAGCAGTCCTGTTCCTGGTGCCCCGAATCAGTCGGCCATGGAAGCCCTACCCGCACAGACGCACCACAGTGAGCCCCCACCTGTGGCAGTCGGGCCGGCGGTGCTCGGGTTGCAGCGCACCCGCTGAACGGGGGAACGGGAGGGGTAGGCCGCGTTTCTGCAGGCCTGGCTGGAACTGCGCCAGGTCGGCTGAGTTCCCCGGCGGTTTCCGATGAGAAGCCGTGCCCGCCGCGCGGCCCGCCCGCAGGGCTTGTCCGGTGGATGGACGAAACGGGTGCGGGTCTGGAGAAACCCGTTGGGCCGTGTTCCACGAGGCGCGCGGTGGACGGGTATCCGGCGATTCCAGGGGCTCACCCCTCGCGCGGGGCGCTCGCTGTTTCACGTGGAACAGACGGTCGTGAAGGTGCCCGAGGTTTCTGGCCGACCGAAGCTGGGTCAACGTGCATAGGGGGCGGGCCAGCGGCCCGGTCGCGCGGGCCAGGAACGGTCGGCGCCCGTGAGCGTTTCTGCGGGCGGGCCCGCACCGCTGACCACTCGGACCTGGGCGGGTCTTGTCGGTCGACAGGGGTGGGCGCGGTGGCGAGGCGATGCAGGACGAGAGTCAGGGGCTGATCGCGGTTTCACGTGAAACCGCGATTCGCAGGACCGCGGTTCCGTGGGGCTCCCGATCTCAGAAGCGAGTCCGCTCCGCGGGTACCCCGCTCGGTGGTTCCCGGCGCGGCTCGGTGCGGCACGGATGGGCGGGCTCGTCCGTTCGCTGCCCCGCTGGGCCACAGCGCGGGTGTTTCACGTGAAACGTGTTCCACGCTCGGTCGCTCACGCCGTGTGACGCCGAGGATGTCACAGCGCCCGATACCGCGTGACGGGGCCAGACTTCCGCACGAGTCAGTCGACTCCGAGTGCTCCGCCGGCGACGAAGCGGCTGGAGAACCGCACAAGTTGACGAGTCGGCGTGGCGCGCGGAGAGCCTCTCAGCCTTTGGGTGGAGCCGGTCTAGCCTGCTCGGGTACCAATCTGATGGAGGAATGGCCGTGACAGAGCGAGGCGTGACCACGCCGGAAGACACCGTTTCACGTGAAACGCACCACGAGACATCCCACGAGGACGGTCGTCGGGCGCGCTTGGATGCCATTCCTGAGATGGACGAGTCGACTCCGCTCGCCGCTCAGCTGGCCCAGGACGCCCGCCGCAGGATCGCGCTGCGCGGAAGCCGGTTCCCCGCACCGACGCAGACACGGATCGTCACCATCGCCAACCAGAAGGGCGGCGTCGGGAAGACCACGACCGCGGTGAACATCGCCGCGGCGCTGGCCCAGTCCGGTCTCCGCGTGCTCGTGATCGACAACGACCCGCAGGGAAACGCATCCACCGCGCTAGGCATCGCCCACCACTCCGGCGTCCCGTCGATCTATGACGTCCTGGTGGACGACGTCCCGCTCGCGGCCGTGGTCCAGCAGTGCTCCGCTGTCGAAGGCCTCCTGTGCGCCCCGGCCACGATCGACCTGTCCGGGGCCGAGATCGAGCTGGTCGACCTCACGGCGCGAGAGAGGCGGCTGCGCCGGGCGCTCGAGCACTATCTGGGCACGGCCGACGACCGGGGCGAGCCACGTCTGGACTACGTGCTGATCGACTGCCCGCCGAGCCTGGGCCTCCTGACGGTCAATGCCTTTGTCTGCGCCCGTGAGGTGCTCATCCCTATCCAGTGTGAGTACTACGCGCTCGAGGGGCTCAGCCAGCTGGTGCGGAACATCGAGCTCATCAAGGCACACCTCAACCCGGACCTCGTCGTCTCCACCATCCTGCTGACGATGCTGGACGGCCGGACGAGACTGGCTCATCAGGTCGCCGACGAGGTCCGGGAGCACTTCCCGGACACGACGCTGAGCACTCACATCCCCCGGTCGGTGCGGGTGTCCGAGGCCCCCAGCTACAGCCAGACCGTGCTGACGTACGACCCGAGCTCCACCGGAGCCCTGGCCTACCTCGCAGCTGCGCGCGAGATCGCCTACCGGGGGGCAGGTCTCCCGGTGCCACAGGACGCGGCGAGCGAGCCGCAGCGAGAGCTCGCGACCGCCAGGTAAAGAATTAGCAAACTTTGCACGTCAGCGCGCCATGCATGAAGTCGCACGGTCGCCCGGCCAGGACGTCGCACGTGGATGTGCGAGCAATCGGAGGAAACACTATGACGGAGAAGCGTCGCGGGCTCGGCCGCGGACTGGGTGCCCTGATCCCGGCGGGCCCGGAACACGGCGGAGACCGCCCGGTCGACGTGTTCTTCCCGCACAACACCGGGACCACGACCGCACTGCTGGATGGTCCGGCGCAGACGTCTGAGAGGACGCGTTGGGGCTCGGCGGAGCCGACCAGCCAGTCGGGTGCTGCAACCGTTGAGGGCGGTACCGATCTCGGGGCTCTGGTACCAGACAGTCTCGAGGACCTTGTGGGTTCACGTGGGTCGGGTGAAGCGGCTCGGGTGGACTCACCCGGGTCACCGTCGAGCGACCGCGAAGGTCTGCTCCCCGTGCCGGGGGCCCACTTCGCAGAGATCCCCGTGGACTCGATCGAGTCCAACCCTCGACAGCCCCGGCAGGTGTTCGACGAGGACGACCTCGACGAGCTCGTCGGCTCGATCCGCGAGGTCGGGGTCCTTCAGCCGATCGTCGTCCGGCCCGCCGGGGCACCGGGCGAGCGCGTCCAGTACGAGCTCATCATGGGCGAGCGGCGTTGGCGGGCCGCCCAGCAGGCCGGGCTCGCAGCGATCCCGGCGATCGTGCGAGTGACCCCGGACGGGGACATGCTGCGCGACGCGCTGCTGGAGAACCTGCACCGGGCACAGCTGAACCCGCTCGAGGAAGCGGCGGCATACCAGCAGCTCCTCGAGGACTTCGCCTGCACTCACGACGAGCTGGCCAGCCGGGTCTCCCGATCCCGCCCCCAGATCTCCAACACGATCCGACTGCTCAGGCTGCCGCCGACCGTGCAACGCCGAGTCGCGGCCGGAGTCTTGTCCGCCGGGCACGCCCGGGCCGTGCTGGGGCTTGCAGACACGGAGGCGCAGGAACGCCTTGCGCAACGGATTGTCGCCGAGGGCCTCAGCGTGCGCGCTACGGAGGAGATCGTCGCCCTCGGGGAGGACCGACGACGCCCTGAGCCGCGTCGGCGGGCGAGCCCCGTCGACGACGGCCGCTTGGACGAGCTGGCGGCGCGGTTGTCGGACCACCTCGACACGAGGGTTCGCATCAACGTCGGGCAGCGCCGAGGCCGCATCGCCATCGAGTTCGCGACCGTCGACGACCTCGACCGGATCCTCGGGGTGCTGGCCCCGACGGGTGCGTCCCTCGGGTATGCGGACGGGCTCTCCGCGGGGTGACTCAGGCTCTGGAGTAGTCGCTGGCGGCGGCCTGGACGATCGCCGCGTAAAGCGCTCCGAGCGGCCGGCCGGTCGCCTGGGCCGCCAGCGGGAACAGCGACGTCTCCGTCATCCCGGGGGCGGTGTTGACCTCGAGGAACCACGGGGTTCCTGCGTCGTCGACGATGAGGTCGGTCCGCGACAGGTGGCGCAGGCCGAGGGCGACATGCGCGCGGACGGCCGCGTCTTCGGCTGCGCGCAGGTGAGCGGGGCTGAGCCGTGCGGGTACGAAGTACTCCGAGCGTCCCGGGTTGTAGCGGGCGTCGTAGTCGTACGGTCCGTCGACCGTGCTCACCTCGACCGGCGGCAGAGCCCGGGGGCCGTCACCGAGGTCGACCACGCTGATGCCCAGCTCCGTGCCGATCGCCTCCTGCTCGATGAGCGCGGTGTCGCCGTAGGCGAAGCACGAGACCATCGCGTGCGGCAGCTGGTGCTTCTCGATCACCCGCGTCACGCCCAGCGCGGAGCCACCGGTGGCGGGCTTGACGACGAGCGGCAGGCCGAGGCGATCGAGGATCGCGCGCAGCACGGCCTTGGCGCCGAGCTCACGGAACAGCTCCTGGGGTAGCGTCACCGACTGCGGCGTGGCCAGCCCGGCGCGCGCCACGGTCGACTTCGCGATCGGCTTGGACCAGGCCACCCGGCTTCCCGCGGCGTTCGTTCCGACGCACGACACGCCGGTGATCCCCAGGAGGTCGCGAATCGCGCCGTCCTCGCCGATCGCGCCGTGCAGGATCGGCCACACGACGTCTGGACGGGCCTCGCGCAGATAGCCGAGCAGCTCGCCGTCGACGTCGTGCACGTGGACGCCGAGACCCTGGTCACGCAGCGCCTCGGCGACGCGCCGGCCCGAGCGGATCGAGACGTCGCGCTCGTGCGAGAGACCTCCGGCCAAGATGAGAACCTGGAGCCCGTCGGCGTGGTCGCTCATGATCCGCTCCTCATCTCTGGTTCGGGGCCGGGCTCTGGATGCCGGGGATCGGACCGGTGCTCCCGGTCCCGAAGATCTCGACGAGCTCTCGTTCGCCGGAGACGACGCCCGCGAGGCGACGCACGCCCTCCCGGATCCGTTCCGGCGGCGGGTAGCAGTAGGACAGGCGCAGGTGGCCCGACCCCTGACCGTCGGCGTAGAACGCCGTGCCGGGCACGTAGGCCACCCGGGCGGTGATGGCTCGCGGCAGCATGGCCTTGGCGTCGAGCCCGTCGGGCAGGGTGACCCAGGTGTAGAACCCACCCTCGGGCACCGTCCACGAGGCCTCGGGGATGAACTCGGCCAGGGCGCTCAGAGCCGCGTCGCGCCGCTCCCGGTAGAGCTCGCGATAGACCTTGATCTGACCGCGCCAGTCGCAGGTGTTCAAGTACGTCGTGACCGAGAGCTGCGCCATCATCGACGGGCACAGGATCGAGGACTCGGTCGCGAGCACGAGGCGTTCCCGGACCGCGTGCGGCGCCACGGCCCAGCCGACGCGGTAGCCCGGGGCGAAGGTCTTGGAGAAGGACCCGAGGTAGACGACGCCCTCGGGGTTGAGGCCCTGCAGGGACGGCTGCGTGTCGCCGTCGAAACCCAGGAGGCCGTAGGGGTTGTCCTCGAGGATCAGGACGCCGTGCCGCGCGGCGATCTCCACGATCCGGCCGCGTCGGTCGGCGGCCAGGGTGACGCCCGCCGGGTTGTGGAAGTTCGGCACCGTGTAGAGGAACTTCACAGGACGTCCGGTGCGCCGCAGCGCGCCGAGCGTCTCGTCGAGGGACTCGGGGATCAGGCCGCCGGAGTCCATCGGTGCGTGGACGACATGGGCCTGATAGGACCGGAACACCCCGAGCGCGCCGACGTACGAGGGTGCCTCGGCGACGATCACGTCGCCCGGGTTGATGAAGATGCGGGTGACGATGTCCAGGGCCTGCTGGGAACCCGTGGTGACCACGACGTCGTCCGGATGGGCCTCGACCCCTTCGAGGTCCATGACCTCGATGATCAGGTCACGTAGCTCGGGCTCGCCCTGTCCGGATCCGTACTGGAGGGCCTGGGCACCACGCTCGCGAAGGAGCCGTTCGGTCGCCTCGGCGATCGTCCCCATCGGCAGTCCGGCGATATAGGGCATCCCGCCGGCGAGCGAGACGACCTCGGGGCGGCTCGCGACCGCGAAGAGGGCGCGGATCTCGGAGGAGCGCATGCCGTGCGCGCGATCGGCGTAGGACGAGTGCCAGCGATCGAGGCGGGTTCCTCGGCCCGGGCCCGGGTCCGTCCGGTCCGCCATCGTGTGTCTCCTCCAGCCGAGCGAGCAGTGAGCACGAGTCTTGCACGTGCCGCTCCACGACAGGCCCCTGCCGGGGAGCGGCACGCGGCGCTCAGGCCTTGGCCTGAAGGAACTCCTGCAGCTCGGTCAGGAGCGCACGCTTCGGACGGGCCCCGATGATCGACTTGGCCAGCTCGCCGTTGACGTACACGTTCAGCGTGGGGATGGACACGATGCGGTACGCCCGGGTGACCTCGGGGTTCTCGTCCGTGTTGAGCTTGACCACCGAGAGGTCTCCGGCGTACTCCTCCGCGATCTCCTCGAGGATCGGTGCTACCTGGCGGCACGGACCGCACCACGGTGCCCAGAAGTCCACCAGCACGGGCTTCGCGGACTCCAGGACCGTGGCCTTGAAGGTGTCGTCTGTGACGTGGGTGGTGCTCATGATGAGAGCCCTTCCGTGGGGGAGGTCGGATGGATCGGGCGGCGAAAGACGGTCAGGCGCGCGCGCCCGAGGAGACGACGTCGGCCGGCACGGCCGCCTCGGCACCCGGGTTCGCCGTCTCGGCCTGTGCGGCCAGGTACCGCTCCGCGTCCAGGGCGGCGGCGCAGCCGGTGCCGGCAGCCGTGATCGCCTGCCGGTAGATGTGGTCGACGGCGTCGCCGCAGGCGAACACGCCCGGAAGATTCGTCGTCGTCAACGGGTGGGCGACCTTGATGTAGCCCGCCTCGTCGAGGTCGACCTGGCCGGCGACGAGCTCGGTGCGCGGCACGTGACCGATCGCGACGAAGATGCCCGTGGCCTCGACGTCCCGCTGCTCGCCGGTGACCGTGTCCTTGAGCCGGACGCCGGTGACGGAGGTGTCGCCGTAGATCTCCTCGATCGTGCTGTTCCAGGCGAAGGAGATCTTGGGGTTGGACATCGCCCGCTCGGCCATGATCGCGGAGGCCCGCAGCTGGTCGCGGCGGTGCACGATCGTCACGCCGGCAGCGAACCGCGTGAGGAAGGTGGCTTCCTCCACAGCCGAGTCGCCGCCGCCCGCCACGAGGATGTGCTGGTCCTTGAAGAAGAACCCGTCGCACGTGGCACACCAGCTGACGCCGTGGCCGGAGAGCCTCTTCTCGGAGGGCAGTCCGAGTTCCTTGTACGCGCTGCCGGTGGCCAGGATCACGGCCCGTGCGCGGTGCACGTCGCCGTCGGCCGTCGTGACGACCTTCGGGTCGGCGGTCAGGTCCACCGACTCGGCGTCGTCATAGACGACCTCCGCGCCGAAGCGCTCGGCCTGCTCCTGCATCTTGGCCATCAGGTCGGGGCCGAGCACGCCCTCGGGGAACCCGGGAAAGTTCTCGACGTCCGTCGTGTTCATGAGCGCGCCGCCGGCCGTGACGGCGCCGGCGAGGATCAGGGGCCGGAGCCCAGCGCGGGCCGCGTAGACAGCGGCGGTGTAACCGGCAGGCCCGGATCCGATGATGACGACGTCGCGCACCTGTGGCTCCGGAGTGGTCTGGTCCTGCTGCGGCATGCTCGTCCTCAGGTGGTAGTCGATGGCGGCCCGGCCGCGAGCCGAGGACGCCAGCCGTTCCTGGCTGCCTCAACCAACGCCCGTGGGGAGTTGTTCCCGCTCAGGGGACCGCCGGGTCCGCCGGGTCGGGATCGGCCTCGGCGGCGGGCGTGGCGGCGGGCGTGGCGGCGGGCTCCGCCGGGGCGGTCTGCATGGTCAGGATGGGCCTGCGGCGGACCTCCTGGCTCGGGTCGCCGTTCAGGATGTCGACGGCCCAGATGATGCCGAAGAGCACCAGGCCCAGCATCACGGCGAGCACGTACGGCGTCGGGTCGAACCGTCCCGTCGGCTGGTCGGCCCCTTCTTGTATCGGACGTCCGTAGGCCTTGCGGACGGCGCCCGCAGCCGTGGTGAGTGCTGCACCCGTCCGGTCGACGGCGCCCTCAGCCTTGGCCGCGGCCTTGCCGGCGGCGTGCCGGGTGGCGACTGCCGCCACCTCGACGGCGTGCCCGGTGGTCGCGGCGGTCCTGCTCACGGCGTGTCCGGTCGCCTTCGCGGCCTTGCCGACCGTCTGCGCGCTCGCGACGGCCAGGCCGGACACGGTGGTGGCCACGACAGCCGTGACGGTCGGCCGCGGGGGCTCGGGCGGCGAGGTCTCGGATGCGCTCCGGTCAGCGGCGACCGGCTCACCGGGGGCAGGGGCGTCGGGTACGTCGCGGACTCTGGCGTGTCGGAGAGGCACGACCGGGCCAAGCAGCGGCGAGACCCGGCGCTCCGGACGGGCAGGACCACGCTCGAGGACGACCTCGAAGGGCGCGCGGCCGGCGTCGTCGGGCTCAGGCGCCTCGGGGACGACCCAGTCGCTGGCCAGTGGCGCCGACGGCGCTCGGGGCGAGTCGCTCGTGCCGGGCACCGCATCCTTGCCCGAAGGGTGCACCGTGCTGCCACCGCCGCCCATCGGTGAGGAACCCGATCCGTGGTCGCGGCGCAGCGTCGCGAGGTCTTGCCAGGGCGCGAGCTCTCGGATGAGCTCTGCGGGGCTTCGCGGCCCGGCGTCCTGCGGGCCGAGTGTGGTGACGCACAGAGCGTTGAGGTCGTCCGGCACGTCCGGTCGCAGGTCAGCGGGCGCCCTCAGTGAGTCCCGTGGAGCCGTGGCGTCGTGGTTCGTGCCCGTGAGCGCCAGGTAGAGAAGGGAGACGAGGCCGACGGCATCGGCGCGCGAGGCCTCGTGGAAGTCCTGCCGTTCGACGCCTCGCTGTGCCGCGTCCGTGCCCAGGCCGGTCACGACGACCTCGGCGTGGGGCGTCACGCGGATCGTCGACGCGCGCAGGGCGAGGTGGTGCACCCCGCGTCGGCGCGCAACCTCGAGCGCAGCCGCGGCCTCGCCGATGATCGCTCTCGCCTCAGGAGCGGGGAGGGCGCTGCCCTCGGCCAGTTCGGCCAGGGTCGGACCGCGGACGTCGTCGGTGACGACGAAGGTCTCGCCGGTCTCCTGGCCGACTGTGATGACCCGGGGCATCCGCGAGTCCGTGACGGCGGCGGCACGGCGTGCGGCGTCCGCTGCAGCGGACATGGTCCCGCCTCGGAGCACGAGCGCGTGAACAGGGCGGTCGAGCACCTGGTCGTGGCCGTGCCAGGCCTCCGCGTCGGGAAGGTCGGTCGCGAGCCGCTCGAGGAGTCGGAACCGTCCGCCGAGCAGGCCCGTGTCGTCGTCGCGGTCACCCGCGGTCTCGGTGCTCTGCTCGCGGTCGAGGGACGTCTCGTCCTCGACGGAGATGCCCTCACCCACGATCGTTGCCGTCGCGACGTCGCTCACTGACGTACCTCCGGTGACCGGCCCCGCGCCGCCTGCGCGGCCTCCACCCGTCATGGTACGCAACCGGCGTCCGATGGCCCCGATGAGGCGCCCGGCGGGGCGCATCAGCGCGTCGATCTCGTCGACGCGCAGCAGCCGCAGGAGCAGGAGGTAGACGGCCAGCATCACGATGCTGACCACGACGACGCGCAGGAGCGAGGCGAAGATGATCGCGGACACCCGGGCGTTCTCGCCCGGGCCGACGCCCATGAGGTGCAGCAGGCCCCAGCCGACGAGCGCCGCGGGGACGACCGCGAGGAGCAGTCGCACGTGGGTGCGGATGACTCGGGCGGCGTCGAGACCCTCGAGCCGGCCCCGCAGCCGGACGTAGGCGACCACCGCGCCCGTCAGGGTGGACACCGACATCGCCAGACCGGCGCCAGGGACCCACCACCGCGGCTCGAGGAGCAGTGCTGCCCCCAGGGCACCGCCGGCCACGATCACGGCCATCGGGATCTGGACGAAGAACAGGCTCCGCGTGTCCTCGAAGGCGTAGTAGACGCGCTGGATGAGCGTCCAGGCGCCGAGGGCACTGAGGCCCACGAGCATCGCGATGGTGACGACGGCGACCGACCGCGCCTCGTCGAGGGTGACGGTCGGCAGCACGACGCGTACGACGGGCAGGGCCAGGACGCCGAGGGCGACGCTGGCGAAGACGGTGAACACGCTGACCGTGCGCAGCCCGAAGGACAGGTCGCCGCGCACCTTCTCGAGGTCGCCCGCCGCGGCGTTCTTGGACATCCGGGTGAACATGGCCGTCACCAGAGAGACCGTGATCAGCGACTGCGGCAGCATGTAGATGAGGAAGGCGTTGTCGTATGCCGCGTTGCCGGCGACGATCGCCGACGTGCCCCCGGCAGTGCCGGCGGCCGCCGCGACGTTTGAGACGACGACGTATCCGACCTGGCCGACGGCGAGCCCGGCGAACGCCCAGAACGCGACGCGGCTCGCTCGACCGAGGCCGGTCCCGCGCACGCCCCAGCGGGGCGACCAGCGGAAGCCCGAGCGGTAGAGGGGAATGATGAGGATGAGCGCCTGGGCGATGACGCCGGCCGTCGCGGTGCCCGCGAGGATGGCGATCCGGTCAGGTGTCCACGAGGCAGGGTCTTCGCCGCCGTTGGTGGCGGACGTGCCGTAAAGGGCGATGAACACCAGGAGCCCGGCGATGGCCACGATGTTGTTGACGACGGGCGCCCACATGTACGGACCGAAGCTGCTGCGCGCGTTGAGCACCTGGCCGAGCAGCGTGTAGAGCCCGTAGAAGAAGAGCTGCGGGATGCACCAGAACGCGAAGGCGACGGCGATCGGGTACCACTCGCCCAGCCGGGCGCCGTAGAGGGAGACGAGCAGGCTCGCCGCGGCCGTGAGGACGACGGTCAGCGCGGCCAGGATCGCGCCGGCCATGGTGAGCAGGCGGTCCACGTACTCCTTGCCGCCGTCCTCCTGCCGCATCGCCCGCACGATCTGCGGGACGAGGACGGCGTTGAGGACGCCGCCGGCGACCAGCATGTAGATGACGTTGGGCAGCTTGTTCGCGACGGAGAAGGCGTTCGCGGCGCCGGCGACGTTGACCGTCAGCACGAGGGCCAGGACCGCGTTGCGAACAAGGCCGAGCGCGCGCGAGGCGGCCGTCCCGGTGGTCATCAGGACGGCGGGACCGGCAAGGCCTCGCGGAGCGGGACTCACGTGGTTGCGTCCTCCGGGTTAGGGACGGAGTCGCCCCGGCGGCTTGAGCGCCGGATGCTTCGGACGAGGCCGACGATGAACGCCAGCCCTACGATCGCCGCCAAGATTGCGGTGCCGACATTCTCCCAGTCGGCGCGCACGCGCACGACCAGGGTCGCCGAGGTGCCCACCGGATTGCCGATCGCGTCGGTGAGCTCGGCGAGGACCTGGACGTCGGCGCTGCCGACGGCGTGCACCCGTACCGGGAAGGGGACCTCGCTGCCGCCGGGGACCTCCACGGTGACGACGTCGGGCAGCTGCAGCGACGGTCCGTCGGGCGTGAGCCGCAGCTGTGCCGTGATCGGCTGGTCGAGCGAGTTGCGGACCGTGACGGGGAGGTCGCCGGTGTCGCTGATCAGGTTGACGGTCCCGCTGGACAGGACGCCGACGCCCAGCTGGACGGCCTCGGCGTCGGCCGTGGCGGCGTTCAGGAAGGACACACGACCGGTCGTGTCCGAGCGCCAGGCAGCCGAGGTGGCCTGCTGCAGCTGGAGCTGCTCCGCGCGGACGAGGAGGGCGGGGTCGTCGGCGATCTCTGCGAACTGAGCGAGGTCCGCGCTGGTCGTGGCGATCTGCTCGAGCACCTCGGGCGGGGCCTCCTGCTCTTCGACGTGCTCGCCCGGGAGGCCGGTCCGGGCAAGGCCCGGATCTGGTGCGTCGGCCAGCGTCGACACCGGGGCCAGCTCCACCCAGGGGGCCTCGTCCAGCGATCCGATGCGTTCGGCGAGGGCGCCGGGGTCGCCGACGAAGTCCCGCGGCAGGACGGCGAGGACGTGCCGCCCGTCGGAGGGCCGCTCTCGGCAGATCATCGCGGTGACGGCGAGGACGTACTGGCGGGCGTCGAGGGCGCGGGCGTCGTCGCTCTGCGCGTCTCGTCCGGGTGCGGGGGCCGTTCCGGCGAGGGCTGCGGACAGCACGCTCTCGGTCAGGAGCGCTGCCATCGTCACCGAGGCGCCCTGCGGGCCGCCCCCAGGCATCTCGAGGGTTGCGCGGCCGGTCGGGGTGTAGGTCGGCGTCGAACGCAAGGGGAGGGAGTCCTCGGGCAGGATCGCGCTCGAGGCACCGCGGCGCGCGAGGACCGTCATGGTGGCCGCATCCGGGGTGGTTGCCGCCGGCCAGACGGTGTCGCTGGTGGTGACGATTCCCCCGGTTCGCGTGATGTCCTGGCCGATCGCCAGGGCCCGGTCGTAGAGCCCGGTCAGGCCCGCGTGCGTCGTGGCCGCCGCATCCGCGTCGGCGTAGGGGAGGGCGATGACCTCCCGCCCCTGGGCCAGTGACCGCAGGACGGCGCCGAGGTCCTGCGGGGTCGCGGCGGGCTCCGACGTCGCGTTCGGCGTCGCGGCCGGGGCAGGGGCAGGGCTGGGGCCCTCGGTGGGCGCGCCCGGCGACGTCGTGACCCCCGGGCTCTCGCCGGGCTCCTGGCCGGTGGCCACTGGCTGCGCGGACTCTGCGTCGACCGGGTCCAGGCCGGCCAGCACCAGGGGGTCGAGGGCCCACGTGACCGCCGGGGCGACCGCGGTCGCCCCGGCCAGGCCGATGAGCCGTTCGGCGCTGGTCTCGGCGACCGTGGTGGCCCCCAGGGCCGCTCCGATGAGATCGGACGCCGTCGGGACCAGGGGGACGAGGAGGCTGACGGTGGTGGGCTGCGCGTTCGAACCGGGGTACCAGACGAGGAGCGTGCGCGCCGTGGCTTCCAGCGGCCCCGACTCGCCGGCGCCCGCGGCGTCGACGGCGATTCCTCGGCTGCCGAAGGCGGACGGTACGGCCGCGATCGGGAAGTCCTCCGGCGGGACGGTGAGCCGGAAGGCCGTCGACTCCCCTGGCGCGAGGGAGCGCTCCAGGTTCAGGCGGGCGAGCTGGAGCGTCGCGAACCGGACGTCGAGATCGAGCCACAGGTCGATCGCAGATCTCGTCCGGGGTGCGTTGCGCTGCAGCCGCAGGGTCACGGTTGCGTCGGCGACCGGAGACGTCGCGTGGTTGGTGAGCGTCCCGGCGACGGTGAGTGGCTCGCCGGGCCGGAGGAAGGCGGGGCTCACGCCGGTCAGATCGAGCTCGAGCCCGTCCTGGTGCTCTGCGGCTGACGCCGTCGGTGCGAGCCTGCCGGCGGCGGCAGGGACCAGCAGGAGGCAGACGACGAGGAGCAGGGTGAGCCCGCGCCACGGGGCCCGCGCGAGCAGAGCACCTCGGGCGGGCAGGCCGCTCATGCGCGCCCGGCCAGCACGTCCCTGGCAAGGGCGACGATCCGGCGCTCGTTCGGGTAGGCCAGTCGCTCCGGCAGCTCGTCGAGCGGCACCCAAGCGGCGTCCTGAGCCTCCTGATCTGGGTCGTTCTCGATGGATAGCTCGCCGCCGAGAGCGCTCAGCAGGTAGTGGTGCACCACCTTGTGCACGCGGCGGTCGAAGCCCGCGAACCAGTAGTCGATGGTCGCCAGGTGGCGCAGCACCAGGCCGACGATGCCCGTCTCCTCGGCGATCTCGCGCACCGCCGCCTCGGCGGCCGTCTCCTCGCCCTCGAGGTGGCCCTTGGGGAGGCACCACTCGAGACGTCCCGCGCGGTTGCGCCGGGCGATGACCGCGGCGATCGCCCGTCCCTCGACGACATCGACCACGAGGCCCCCGGCCGATACCTCGTTGACCACTGGAAGCGCCCGGCTGGAGGCACGGCTGATGCGGCTCGGTGACCGGCTCGCGCCGCGGATCAGTGCCGGTGCCGGCACGCGCGGGCGCGGCGCGGGCACCTGTGCGGACATGGTGACACCTTAATGACACGTCCGGCTCGCGGGGTCAGGGCCCACGCCGCCCGCCGTCACGGGCCGCTGCCGGTCGCCGGACCTCCGCTGCGCGCCAGGCCCCGGACGTGGCACGCTTGGCGTTCGTGCCCTCACAGTCCGGCCCCGACCGTCCGCTCGCGCCCTCCGGCTCGGCCCCGGAGGTCTTCGCCCTGCAGCGCAGCGCCCTGTCTGTGCTTGCGGACCTCGCCCCCGAGGCCATCGCTCTCGGCCGGCTCTTCGCCGCCGCCGGCCACGAGCTCGCTCTCGTGGGCGGCCCGGTGCGGGACGCGTTTCTCGGCCGCTCGAGCCAGGACCTCGACTTCGCGACGTCTGCTGACCCGTATGTGACCGAGCGCCTCCTTTCGCGGTGGAGCGGGACGGTCTGGGACGTAGGGCGAGACTTCGGCACCATCGGCGCCTTCCGGGAGGGCCTCACCGTCGAGGTGACGACCTACCGGACCGACGAGTACGCCCCGCACTCACGCAAGCCCGTCGTCGCCTACGGCGACTCCCTGGAGGGTGATCTCTCCCGGCGTGACTTCACGGTCAACGCGATGGCTGTCCGCGTGCCCGACCTCGTCTTCGTCGACCCGTTCCACGGGCTGACCGACCTGGCTCGCGGGGTGCTGCGCACGCCGGTCTCGCCGGAGCAGAGCTTCGACGACGACCCGCTGCGCATGCTCCGCGCGGCTCGTTTCGCGGCTCAGCTGTCCTTCGACATCGAGCCGGACGTGCTCGCGGCCATGACGACGATGGCGCAGCGCATCGCCATCGTCTCCGCCGAGCGGGTCCAGGCCGAGCTCACGAAGCTCCTGCTCGGCGCTCAGCCGCGCCGCGGTCTCGAGGTGCTGGTCTACACGGGCCTGGCCGGCGTCGTCCTGCCTGAGGTGCCCGCGATGCAGCTCGAGATCGACGAGCACCACCGGCACAAGGACGTCTACGAGCACACCCTCACGGTCGTCGACCAGGCGATCGCGCTCGAGACGGGTCCTGACGGCCCGGTCCCGGGACCGGACCTCGTGCTGCGCCTGGCCGCGCTGCTGCACGACATCGGCAAGCCGGCCACGAAGGCCCTCGAGCCCGGCGGCGGCGTGAGCTTCCACCATCACGAGCTGGTGGGCGCGAAGCTGGCGGCCAAGCGGCTGCGTGCCCTGCGCTACGACAAGGCGACGGTCGGCGCGGTGGCCCGGCTCGTCGAGCTGCACCTGCGCTTCCACGGGTACGGCGACGGCGCCTGGACCGACTCGGCCGTGCGCCGCTACGTGCGCGACGGGGGAGACCTCCTGGAACGTCTGCACCGGCTGACGCGCGCGGACTGCACGACGCGCAACCGGCGCAAGGCCATGCGGCTGGCAGCCGCGTACGACGACCTCGAGCTACGGATCGAGCGACTTCAGGAGCAGGAGGAGCTCGCCGCTGTCCGGCCGGCACTCGACGGCGAGCAGATCATGGCCTGCCTCGGGCTGAAGCCGGGTCGGGAGGTCGGCGAGGCCTACCGCTTCCTGCTCGAGCTGCGGCTCGAGCGCGGACCGATGGAGGTGGATCTCGCCCGCGAGGCGCTGCTCGAGTGGTGGGCGCAGCGCGACGCCTAGCGGACGCTCACTCCTCGCCGGCCGTCTCGTAGGCGACGAGGACTGAGCACGGCGCGTGCAGGGCGACCGCGCTCGCGGTCGAGCCGATGAAGGCCCGACGGAACGTGCCGAGGCCGCGGGTGCCCAGGGCGACGAGGTCGATGTCCAGCGAGGCGATCTCCCCGAGGATCGCGCTACGGACGTCGCGAATCGAGGCAGGCCCGTGATGGTGGGCGTCGGCGTGGAGCGTGTGCGGCTCGACGCCTGCCTCTCGCAGCGTCGCCGCGGCTTCGGCGAGCGCCGACTCGCAGTCCGTGACCCCGTCCTCCACCGCGAGCGCCGTCACCGCGCAGCCGTCGATCCACGGCAGGGCCGCGACGGTGGCGGTCGCGAGACGCGCGTGGTCGGAGCCGTCGACGCACACGAGGACCCGTTGGGTGGGCCGCCCGCTCCGGACGATCGTCAGTGGCGGGTCCGGCCGGACGAGGAGCCACTCGGTCGTGCTGCCGATGTGCAGCTGCTTGAGCGCACCCTTTCCTCTTGGTCCGACGACCATGAGGTCGGCCCTGCCGGCGCAGTCGAGCACCACGCGCGGGTCCGCCTCAGCCGTCAGATGCTCGAGCGTGGTGCCGGGTGCCGGGGCGAGCAGCTCTCGTGGGTGCGCCGGCTCCCATGTGTGCAGGGTGGTCCGCTCGGGCGGCAGGATCGTGAACTCCTTGGGCTGGTGCGCCTCGACCACCGAGACGGTCCACCCGGGCCAGGAATGACTGTTGATCCACAGCCAGGCGACGTCTGCGGCGGCCGAGCCGTCGTCACCGAACACCAGCCGACGTGTGGGCATTGCCATCCCCTCGCTTCGCGGTCATCGCCTGTTGTTGACTCTGCCAGGTCGCGGTGGCCCCGGTCGAGTGTTCAACGGCCCAGGTGGCCGCGGGTGGGGCTGGCGCCGTCAGGCGCCGTCGGGCGCGGGCGGGGCGCTCGAGGAGACGAGAGTGCCGACGGAGCGAGCCGCGCCGCGCGAGGCGCGCCGCTCGTGCGCCCGGGCCATGCCGGAGCGGAAGCCGAGGGCGGTGAGGACGTAGCCGGCGGCGAGCCCGATGAAGGCGGCCCGCGAGTAGCCCGTGTCCGGGAGCGCGACTGCTGCCAGGGCGGCCGCTCCGACGAACGCGGCGTTGTAGAGCATGTCGTAGAGCGCGAAGGCGCGCCCGCGATAGCGGTCGTCGGTGTCGCCCTGGACGATGGTGTCGACCGCGATCTTCGCCCCCTGCGCGGCCATGCCGAGCAGGAGTGCTGCCCCGAGCATGACCGGGCGAGCGACGGAGATCGCGAGGGCCGCCTGGCTGGCGGCCGCGATGCCGAGGCACGTGATGATCCAGCCGACCGGCGTGATGCGGGCGTGCGCGATCGGGGTGAGGACGGCCGCGAGGGCGAAGCCCGCCGCCGAGGCCCCGAGGATCGTCGCGAAAGCGGCGAGCCCGGCACCGGCGTCGCGCGGGTCGGCGAGCAGGTTGCGGGCGATGAGGATGCTCGCGATGAACACGGCCCCGAACAGCAGGCGATGGGCTGCCATCGCGGCCAGGGCAAGCGCAGGCGTCCGCTCGTGGACCAGGTAGCGAGCCCCGTGGACGAGGCCCCGACCCACGTCCACCGCCTTCTGCCAGAGCTCGGCGGGGGCGAGAATCACGTCCGGGCCCAGCTGGTTCTTGTCCAGCCGCACCGTCAGTGCGGAGGCGGCCGCGAAGAGCGCCGCGGCGCCGACCAGCACGACGGCGTCCGGCACGAGCCGGCCGAGACCAAGACCGAGGGCCCCGCCCACGCCGGCCGCTGCGGCGCCGAGCGTGGGCGTCACGGAGTTCGCCATGAGCAGCTGGGATCGGGGGACGACGTGCGGCAGCCCGGCCGAGAGGGCCGAGAGCAGGAACCTGTTGATCGAGAGCGTCACGAGCGTCAGCGCGTAGACCGCCGGCCCGACGCCGGCCGTCGTGAGGATCACGGCGAGCGTCACGGCCAGCCCGACCCGGACCAGGTTGCCGATCAGGAGGACCTGGCGCCGTCGCCAGCGGTCCAGGAGGACGCCCGCGAACGGCCCGACCACCGTGAACGGGAGCAGCAGGACGGCGAAGGCGGCAGCGACGCTCGCAGCCGTCGTCTGGCTCTCCGGGGAGAAGAAGTACAGCGTTGCCAGGCCGACCTGGAACATTCCGTCGCCCGACTGCGAGACCAGCCGCACGGAGAACAGCCTGCGGAAGTCCCGATGGACCGCGATGACCTTCAGGTCCCCGAGCACGCTCACCCGGGGAAGCGTATTGGCCGCGGCCCGGCGTCGGCGCGCGTGGTCAAGGAAGTCCCGTTCGTGACCGCCGGTGACCGCGTAAGGATGGGGGCATGACGGCGACCCACGCCATGGAGGACCCCTCGGTCCTCGACGCCTCCGACGTGGCCGTCCGGCTCGGGGTCGATCCGGCCGTCGGCTTGACCAGCGGAGAGGCCGCGAGCCGCCTGGCCGTGGACGGGCCCAACCGGCTCGACGAGGCTCCGCCGGTCCCGCGGTGGCGCAAGGTCCTGGAACAGCTGCGCGACCCCTTGGTCTATCTGCTGCTCCTCGCCGTCGTCGTCTCCGTCGCGGCGTGGGTGCTCGAGGGCGCCGCGGGCTGGCCCTTCGACGCGGTCGTCATCGCGTTGATCGTGGTCCTCAACGCGGTCCTCGGCTACGTGCAGGAGGCCCGCGCCGAGCAGGCCGTTGCGGCGCTGCGCGACCTGACGCCGGCGTCGGCAACCGTGCTGCGCGACGGCGAGGTCGACAGGGTCCCCTCGACCGACGTCGTGCGCGGCGACGTCCTTCTTCTCGCGGAGGGAGCCACGGTCGTGGCGGACGCGAGGCTCGTCCACTGCGCGAGCCTCCAGGTCGCCGAGGCATCGCTGACGGGCGAGAGCGAGTCGGTGCTCAAGGACGTCCGCGCGCTCCCGGTGCCCGCAGCGCTCGGGGACCGGTTCAACATGGTCTTCAGCGGCACCGCGGTCACCCGCGGGGCCGGCCGCGCCGTGGTGACAGCCACCGGCATGGCGACCCAGATGGGTGAGGTGGCGACCCTGCTCGAGTCCACGGTCGACGACCCGACCCCGCTCGAGAGGGAGATCGTCCGCGTCGGCCGGATGCTCGGCATCGCCGTGGTCGTGATCGCGGGCGTCGTCATGGCCACGATCCTGCTCACGGGAGAGGTTCGCACCGGCGAGGGCGCCGTGTCGGTGCTGCTCCTCGGGGTCTCGCTCGCGGTGGCCGCCGTGCCCGAGGGCCTGCCCGCCATCCTGACGACGGTGCTCGCCCTCGGCGTCCAACGGCTCGCCCGGCACAACGCGATCGTCAAGAAGCTCTCCTCGGTCGAGACCCTCGGCTCGGCGTCGGTCATCTGCTCGGACAAGACGGGCACCCTGACCAAGAGCGAGATGACGATCATGCGGGTCGTGACCGCCTCGGGCGAGGTCGTTCTCACCGGGACGGGCTACCGGCCCGAGGGCGGGTTGGAGCTCGACGGCGTCCCGCTCGACGACGCAGGCCCGGAGGTGGCGGCACTTCGCGAGGAGGTCGCTGTCGTCCTCACGGGTGGCGCCCTCGCGAACAACGCCGTCCTGCGTGAGGTCGACGGCGAGTGGCAGATCCAAGGAGACCCGACGGAGGCGTCCTTCCTGGTGGCGGAGAGGAAGCTCGGCCTCCACGGCGAGCGGCGGGAGCGGTTCAGCCGGGTCGGCCACGTCCCGTTCACCTCCGAGCGCAAGCTGATGAGCACCCTCGAGACGGACGCTCACGACGCGGGTCAGGTCCGCGTGGTCACCAAGGGTGCGCCCGACGTGCTTCTGGCGCGGTGCACGCACGAGCGGGTGGGCAGCCGGGTCGTCGAGCTCGACGACCAGGGGCGCGCGCGGGTCCTCGCGGACGTCGACCGTCTCTCGAGACAGGCGCTGCGAACCCTCGGCGTGGCGTACCGGCCGCTGGGGGTGACCGAGGTTCCGGAGGCAGACGAGTCGGTGGAGCAGGAGCTCGTCCTGGCGGGCATCGTCGGGGTTCTGGACCCCGCTCGGCCGGAGGCCGGGGCGGCGGTCGCCGACGCGCGCCGCGCGGGGATCCGCCTCATGATGATCACCGGGGACCACCCGCTGACGGCCCAGCGGATCGCCTCGGATCTCGGCTTCGTCCCCGCGGACGCCGAGGTCCTGACCGGGCTCGAGATGGAGGAGCTCGACGACGTCGCGTTCGCGGCGGCGGTGCGTCGGGTGTCCCTCTACGCGCGGGTCGCGCCGAGGCACAAGCGGCGGATCGTGGACGCGCTCCAGGCCAACGGCGAGATCGTCGCGATGACCGGGGACGGAGTGAACGACGCACCGGCCCTGAAGTCGGCGGACATCGGCATCGCGATGGGGGTCACGGGGACCGATGTCACCAAGGAGTCCGCCAAGATGATCTTGACGGACGACAACTTCGCGACGATCGTCCGGGCAGTCCGCGAGGGCCGGGGGATCTTCGAGAACATCCGCAAGTTCCTGCGCTACCTGCTCTCCTCGAACATGGGCGAGGTGCTCACGGTGTTCCTCGGCGTGGTGGGCGCCGGAGTGATCGGTCTCTCGGGCTCGGGCGCCGGCGAAGCGGTGGTGCTGCCGCTGCTCGCGACCCAGATCCTCTGGATCAACCTGCTCACGGACACGGGGCCCGCGCTGGCCATGGGTGTCGACCCCGAGACCGAGGACGTCATGGGCCGCCCGCCCCGGTCGCCGAACCAGCGGGTGATCGACGCGCGCATGTGGGGCAACGTCGCTTTCACCGGGATCGTCATGGCCGTGGTCACGCTGCTGACGATCGACCTGTACCTGCCGGGGGGGATCATCGAGGGCTCGCTGGACCTGGTGGCGGCGCGCACGGCGGGGTTCACCGTGCTGGTTTTCGCGCAGCTGTTCAACTGCGTGAACGCCCGGTCCGGGACGGTGAGCGCCTTCCACCGGCTGTTCGTCAACGGGTGGTTGTGGGGCGCGATCACGCTCTCGGTGGCGCTCCAGGTGCTCGTCGTCGAGGTTCCGGTGCTCAACCGTGCATTCGGGACGAGCCCGCTGTCACTGGAGCAGTGGCTCGTCTGCGCGGCGATGGCGAGCGGAGTCCTGTGGGCCGGCGAGGCGCTCAAGGTCGTGCTGCGGCGCATCGACCGCTGAGCCGCGGTCGTCGTCGGGTGGCCGGCCACGAAACGTGAAGGACCCGGCTCGCCTCGCGAGCCGGGTCCTTCACGATCAGGGAGTGCTTCGGGTCAGACGGTGTTCTCGCCGCGGATGAAGGCCTCGAGGTTCGCGCGGGCGATGTCGTCCGCGAACTGCACCGGCGGGGACTTCATGAAGTAGCTCGACGCCGAGAGGATGGGCCCACCGATGCCCCGGTCGAGGGCGATCTTCGCGGCACGAACGGCATCGATGATGATGCCGGCCGAGTTCGGGGAGTCCCAGACCTCGAGCTTGTACTCCAGGTTCAGGGGCACCTCGCCGAACGCGCGACCCTCGAGGCGGACGTAGGCCCACTTGCGGTCGTCGAGCCACGGGATGTAGTCCGAGGGGCCGATGTGCACGTTGCGCGCACCGAGGTCGTGCTCGATGTTCGACGTCACGCTCTGCGTCTTGGAGATCTTCTTGGACTCGAGCCGGTCGCGCTGCAGCATGTTCTTGAAGTCCATGTTGCCGCCGACGTTCAGCTGGTATGTCCGGTCGAGGACGACGCCCCGGTCTTCGAAGAGCTTGGCCAGCACGCGGTGCGTGATGGTGGCGCCGACCTGCGACTTGATGTCGTCGCCGACGATCGGGACGCCGGCCGCCGTGAACTTGTCGGCCCACTCCTTGGTGCCCGCGATGAACACGGGGAGGGCGTTGACGAAGGCCACCCCGGCGTCGATGGCTGCCTGGGCGTAGTACTTCGCGGCCTGCTCCGAGCCGACGGGGAGGTAGCAGACGAGCACGTCGGTCTTGGTGGCCTTCAGCGTCTCGACGATGTCGACCGGAGCGGCGTCCGACTCCTCGATCGTGGCGTGGTAGTAGTCACCGAGGCCGTCGAGCGTGTGGCCGCGCTGGACGGTCACGCCCAGCGGCGGGACGTCCGCGATCTTGATCGTGTTGTTCTCGGACGCGACGATCGCCTCGGAGAGGTCGAAGCCGACCTTCTTGGCGTCGACGTCGAAGGCCGCAACGAACTCGATGTCGCGAACGTGGTAGGGGCCGAACTCGACGTGCATGAGGCCGGGCACGGTGCTCCGGGGGTCGGCGTCACGGTAGAAGTGAACGCCCTGGACGAGCGACGACGCGCAGTTCCCGACGCCGACGATCGCTACGCGGATCGAACTCATTCTTGCTCCTTGTTTCCTGTGGGTGCCGAGGCGCTGTCGGCGCCAGCGACGGGTGTGGGGGGCTGCTGCCCGGCTCGGGGGCTCGTCGACGCCCGCTCGTTCTCGATGAGCGCGTCGAGCCACTTCACTTCTCGTTCGACCTGCTCGAGTCCGTGCCGCTGAAGCTCCTCGGTGTAGGAGTCCATCCGTTCACGGGTGCGCTGCATCGACTGACGCACCGCTTCCATCCGCTCGGCGAGCCGGGTTCGCCGGCCCTCGAGGATGCGTAGCCGGGTCTCGGCGTCCGTTCGCGCGAAGAGGGCGAAGCGGACGTCGAAGTTGTCGTCCTCCCAGGACGCCGGGTCGGCGTGGGAGAGGGTGGCGGCCAGCCGTTCCTTGCCGTCCGCCGTGAGCTGGTAGACGATCCGCGCTCGCTTGCCCGAGAGGGCGTGGGGCGGCGCTGCCGTCTCCGTCGCCTCGATCCAGCCGCCGCTCTCCAGCGACTTGAGGCAGGGGTAGAGCGAGCCGTAGGACAGTGCGCGGAAGGGGCCGAGCGTGGCGTTGAGTCGCTTCCGGAGCTCATACCCGTGCATGGGTGCGTTCTGGAGCTG
>JAHECE010000156.1 GCA_024641895.1 Actinomycetales bacterium | reverse complement strand
ACCGACGACGAGGGCCGGTCGCTGCTGCGACGCCTCGGCTTCCCCTTCAAGGAGAACTGACGTGGCGAAGAAGGCGCTGAAGGAGAAGGCGTCCCGTACCCCTAAGTTCGCGGTGCGCGGCTACAGCCGGTGCCAGCGATGCGGCCGGCCTCGCTCGGTCTACCGCAAGTTCGGTCTCTGCCGCATCTGCCTTCGCGAGATGGCACTGCGCGGTCAGCTCCCCGGCGTCACCAAGAGCAGCTGGTAACTCAACTACGTCGCAGGTCCCGCGAGGAAACCGCGTCGAGGAAGGGCGAGTAGCCCGATGACAATGACAGACCCCATCGCGGACATGCTCACGCGTCTGCGCAACGCCAACTCGGCGTACCACGAGTCGGTCACCATGCCGTACTCCAAGCTCAAGGCCCGGATCGCCGAGATCCTCACTGCCGAGGGCTACATCACCGGCTGGTCCGTCGAAGACGCCCCGGTCGGCAAGAAGCTGACACTCGGGCTGAAGTTCGGGCCGAACCGCGAGCGGTCGCTCGCCGGCATCCGGCGCATCTCGAAGCCCGGCCTGCGGGTGTACGCCCGCTCGACCAACCTGCCTCGCGTGCTGGGCGGCCTCGGGGTGGCGATCCTGTCCACGTCATCCGGCCTACTGACTGACCGGCAGGCCGCGAAGAAGGGCGTGGGTGGGGAAGTCCTCGCCTACGTCTGGTAGCACGGGAAACGGAGGAAGATCTAATGTCTCGAATCGGCAAGATTCCCGTGCCCGTTCCCGCCGGCGTCGACGTGAAGATCGAGGGCAGCCTCGTGACGGTCAAGGGACCCAAGGGCACCCTCAGCCACGACGTCGCGTCCCCGATCGCGATCGGCAGAGGCGAAGACGGATCGGTCGTGGTCACGCGTCCCGACGACGAGCGGCTCTCGCGCTCGTTGCACGGCCTGACCCGGACGCTCATCGCCAACCTGGTGACTGGTGTGACCGAGGGCTACCAGAAGCAGCTCGAGATCGTCGGGACCGGATATCGGGTCGTCGCGAAGGGGCAGAACCTCGAGTTCGCGCTCGGCTTCTCGCACCCGGTCGTCGTGACGCCGCCCGACGGCATCGCTTTCGCAGTCGAGTCGCCGACCAAGTTCACGGTGTCGGGCATCGACAAGCAGCAGGTGGGCGAGGTCGCGGCGAACATCCGCAAGATCCGCAAGCCCGAGCCCTACAAGGGCAAGGGCGTGCGTTACGCCGGCGAGCAGGTCCGCCGCAAGGTCGGAAAGGCTGGTAAGTAGTCATGTCTGCTCTGTCCATCAAGGGCTCCGGCAAGGCCGTCGCTCGCAAGCGTCGGCACCTGCGGGTCCGCAAGCGCGTCAGCGGTACGGGGGAGCGTCCCCGTCTGGTCGTGACGCGCTCGTCCCGCCACATGGTCGCTCAGCTGGTCGACGACACGACCGGTCGCACGCTGACCTCAGCGTCGACCCTCGAGGCGGGCCTGCGCTCCGCGGAGGGCGCCAAGGTCGACAAGGCGCGCCGCGTCGGAGAGCTCGTCGCCGAGCGCGCAAAGGCGCTCGGGCTGTCGGCTGCGGTCTTCGACCGGGGCGGAAACCAGTACCACGGCCGGGTCGCGGCGGTGGCCGATGGCGCCCGTGAGGGTGGTCTGGACCTGTGACCCGCACTGACACGTCCGAACGAAAGCAGAGGAACGTCTGATGGCTGCACCCCAGCGCAGCAGGTCCGGCTCGGGCGGCCAGGCGGGCTCCGGCCCCGCCGGCGGCTCCGGCGGTGGCTCGGGCTCGTCGGAGCGCCGTGACCGGCGCAGCGACCGCCGCGGTCCCGAGCCCGAGAAGAGCCAGTACATCGAGCGCGTCGTCGCGATCAACCGCGTCGCCAAGGTCGTCAAGGGCGGCCGGCGGTTCTCCTTCACGGCCCTGGTCGTCGTGGGCGACGGCGACGGCACGGTGGGCGTCGGCTACGGCAAGGCCAAGGAGGTGCCCGCGGCGATTGCCAAGGGTGTCGAGGAAGCCAAGAAGAACTTTTTCCGTGTGCCGCGGATCCAGAGCACCATCCCGCACGTCGTTCAGGGCGAGGCGGCTGCAGGAGTCGTGTTCCTGCGGCCCGCGTCTCCCGGTACCGGCGTCATCGCCGGTGGACCTGTGCGCGCCGTGCTCGACTGCGCCGGGATCCACGACGTGCTGACCAAGTCGCTCGGCTCGTCGAATGCGATCAACATCGTGCACGCCACGGTGGCGGCGCTTCGGGCGCTCGAGCAGCCCGAGGCTGTCGCCGCCCGTCGCGGCCTCCCGCTCGAGCACGTCGCCCCGGCGCGGCTCCTGCGGGCCCGCGAGGCAGGGGCGGCCGCAGCTGCGGCCGCTGCGGGGAGGAGTGCGTGATGGCGGGACAGCTGAAGGTGACTCAGGTCAAGTCAGGCATCGGTGGCAAGCAGAACCAGCGGGACACGCTGCGCAGCCTCGGGCTCAAGCGGATCGGCGACAGCGTCGTCAAGCCCGACGAGCCCGTGTTCCGCGGCATGGTGACGACGGTGGCGCACCTCGTCTCCGTCGAGGAGGTCGACTGACGATGGCCGATCAGGCACAGAACAAGAGCAGTGCGCTCAAGGTCCACCACCTTCGTCCGGCGCCCGGGGCCAACACCCCGAAGACGCGCGTCGGTCGCGGTGAGGGTTCCAAGGGCAAGACTGCTGGACGTGGCACCAAGGGCACCAAGGCCCGCAACCAGGTCTCTGCCCGCTTCGAGGGTGGGCAGATGCCGCTGCACATGCGGCTGCCCAAGCTTCGTGGCTTCAAGAACCCGGCCCGAACCGAGTACCAGGTCGTGAACCTGGACCGGATCGCCGAGCTGTTCCCGACGGGAGGCTCCGTGACTGTGGCCGACCTGGTCGCCAAGGGAGCTGTTCGTTCCGGGGAGAAGGTCAAGGTCCTCGGAGGGGGAGGCATCGAGGTGGCTCTCGAGATCACGGTCGACGCCTTCTCCGCCTCCGCGCGCGAGAAGATCGTGGCGGCGGGCGGCGCCGCCCACCAGGCCTGACCGAGCGCGCTCGTAGGCGGTCCGGGGAAACCCGGACCGCCTACGCGCATCCGGCCGGAGCGAGCGGATAGGGTCGGTTCGGTCTCTCACCGACCACAGGCGCACACGACGTGCGCACTCATGATCAGGAGGCATCTTGCTCAGCGCATTCGCCCGGGCTTTCAGGACGCCCGATCTGCGGCGCAAGCTGTTCTTCACCATGGCGATCATGGCGATCTTCCGCCTGGGTTCTTTTGTCCCGACACCAGGCGTGGACTACGGGGCTGTGCGCCAGTGTGTGGCCGACACGGCGGGTAGCTCTGACCTCCTCGGCCTGGTCAACCTCTTCAGCGGTGGTGCGCTGCTTCAGCTGTCGGTCTTCGCCCTGGGGATCATGCCGTACATCACGGCCAGCATCATCGTCCAGCTCCTTCGCGTGGTCATCCCCAGGTTCGAGGCCCTCCACAAGGAGGGGCAGGCCGGCACGGCCAAGCTCACCCAGTACACGCGGTACCTGACGCTTGCCCTAGCGGTGCTGCAGTCGACGACGGTCATCACCGTGGCGCGCGCCGGCCAGCTGTTCCCCGGCTGCTCCGTGCCGATCATCCCGAACGACGGCGTGATGACCATCGTGCTGATGGTCATCACGATGACGGCTGGTACCGGGCTCATCATGTGGATGGCCGAGCTCGTCTCCGAGCGCGGCGTCGGCAACGGCATGTCGTTGCTGATCTTCACCTCGATCGTGGCCGGCTTCCCGGCGAGCCTGTGGAGCATTGCCGGCGGCGACAACGGCATGAGCAAGTTCCTCGCGATGGTCGCAGTCATCCTGCTCGTGATCGGTCTCGTCGTGTTCGTCGAGCAGTCGCAGCGGCGCATCCCGGTCCAGTACGCCAAGCGCATGGTCGGCCGGCGGATGTACGGCGGTTCGAGCACGTACATCCCCATCAAGATCAACATGGCGGGCGTGATCCCGGTCATCTTCGCCTCGTCGCTGCTCGCGCTGCCGGCGCTCATCGCCCAGTTCGCGGAGCGGACCGACCCATGGGTCGTCTGGGTCAGCAACAACCTGGTGGACCCCGCCGCGCCACTGCACATCCTGGTCTACGTCGCCCTCATCATCTTCTTCGCGTTCTTCTACACGTCGATCACGTTCAACCCGGATGAGGTTGCCGACAACATGAAGCGCTACGGCGGCTTCATCCCCGGGATCCGGGCCGGACGGCCCACCGCGGAGTACCTCCAGTACGTCACGAGTCGAATCACGTCCGCGGGCGCGGTCTATCTCGCGATGGTCGCGCTCGTGCCGACGGTCGCGCTCCTGGCGCTCCAGATCTCCACAAGCCTGCGGTTCGGTGGAACGTCGATCCTCATCGTGGTCGGCGTCGGGCTGGAGACCGTGAAGCAGATCGATGCCCAGCTCCAGCAGCGGCACTACGAGGGATTCCTGCGATGAGTGCGCAGATCGTGATGCTCGGTCCGCCCGGTTCGGGCAAGGGCACTCAGGCCGGGCTGCTGGCGACACACCTCGGCGTCCCGGCGATCTCGACGGGCGACATCTTCCGGTCGAACGTCTCGAACGAGACGGAGCTCGGCACGCTGGTGCGCGGGTACATGGACGCCGGGGAGTACGTGCCCGACTCGGTCACGAACGCTCTGGTCCGTGACCGTCTCGGCGAGCGGGACGCCGTCGAGGGCTTCATCCTGGACGGCTACCCGCGCACGCTGGAGCAGGTTGCCGCCCTGGACGCGATTCTCGAGGACCAGGGGCGCCGTCTCGATGCCGTGGTCGAGCTCGTTGCCGACCATACGGAGGTCGTCGACCGGCTGCTCTTGCGTGCGCAGACGCAGGGCCGTCTCGACGACACGGAGGCGGTCATCCGCCGACGCCTCGAGGTGTACGCGGAGCAGACCGCCCCGCTCGCGCGGGTCTACGGCGAGCGTGGGCTGCTGGTCGACGTCGACGGCACCGGCGACATCGACCAGGTCTCCCGACGCATCGTCTCTGCCCTGGCCTGAGGGCCGGGGAGATCTGGAGCCTGTCGTGTTCGGCCACGAGCGTATCGAGTACAAGTCGAGGGATCAGATCGTCTTGATGCGACAGGCTGGTCTCGTCGTGGCCGACGTCCTGGCAGCGGTGAGGGCGGCGATTGAGCCAGGAGTGACGACCGGAGAGCTCGACAAGATCGGTGCCGACGTCATCGCGACCGCCGGCGCGACGTCCAACTTCCTCGGTTACCACGGATACCCGGCAACGTTGTGCATCTCGGTCAACGACGAGATCGTGCACGGCATCCCCGGGGGACGGATGATCAAGCCCGGCGACGTCGTGTCCGTGGACGGCGGGGCGATCGTCGACGGCTGGCACGGTGACTCGGCGTTCTCCATGGTGGTACCGCCCGTCGACGCCGCGGACGCGGCACTGGTCGCCGCTTGCGAGGACGCCCTCTGGGCGGGCATCGCAGCCCTCGCGGGGGCGGTGAGGCTCGGCGAGGTCGGTGCTGCCGTCGAGGATGCCGTGGCCAAGGCGGGGTCCTACGCCATCGTGCGCGAGTACGTCGGCCACGGGATCGGGTCCGCCATGCACCAGGCGCCTGAGGTCCGCAACTTTCGCACCCGGGACCGCGGTCCGCGGATCGTGCCGGGTCTGTGCGTCGCGATCGAACCGATGATCACTCTCGGGGATCGGCACACCAAGATCCAGGATGACGACTGGACGGTCGTCACCGTCGACGCGTCGCGGGCCGCCCACTGGGAGCACACGGTCGCGGTGCTCGAGGACGGGATCCTGGTGCTCACGGCCCTCGACGGCGGGGCCGCAAAGCTCGCCGAGCGCGGCGTGCGTGTCGCGGCACTTCGTGACTGAAACGAGCGGGCGTCCTCGAATCCAAGAGGACTGCCCACGGATGTTGCACAGGGGGACAAATCGGCCTGGGGGAGTGTGCCCGTGATGTGGTACTCCCAGGTGGTCGGGGATCGACCGGGCTTAAGCGGTGGTCGCAACACCTGAGGCCAGGAGGATGCCGCTGAGCCCTGCGAGTACGAGGGCTCGGGAACGTGGTCCGCACCCGCCGGCGCAGCCGCAGCCCCGCGAAGGCCGGTTCCGGCGGCGCCCTGCCAGGCGTAGAACGGGGAGCGGGAGATCTCCACGCACTGGAACAGCCGATTCACCCCGGGCTCAGCGACGCGGGCGTCGAGTTCGGGCGATCTTCGCCGCCGGCGGCTCGGGCCTACCCGACGAGGGCGGGACGGGCGAGGCCGTCGTGGTCCCGGTGCCGAGCGCGTGCACCCGGTCGGCGAACGTGCCCGGGCGGTGCCGAGATCCCCTGCGATGCGCTTCAAGGTCGTACCCGAA
>JAHECE010000155.1 GCA_024641895.1 Actinomycetales bacterium | reverse complement strand
CGTCGCGGCCACCAACGACCTTCTCGACGTGCTCGAGGATCGAGGCGTCAAGGCCACGTTCTTCATGGTCGGCAAGAACGCGACGGCCAACGCGGCGGTGGTGAAGCGCATCGCGGATGATGGCCACGCGCTCGGCAACCACACGTGGGACCACGCGCAGCTGACCCGCCTCTCGGCGGCCGAGATCCGCAAGGAGATCGAGCGCACCTCTGACGCCATCGAGGCCGCGACAGGGGTCCGGCCCACGCTGCTCAGGCCGCCGTACGGCGCCACGAACGGGACGGTGGCGGACGTCGCGGCGGAGCTGGGGATGCCGCAGATCCTCTGGGATGTGGATCCCGAGGATTGGAAGGACAAGAACTCGGACACCGTGCGCGAACGGGTGTTGAGCCACGCGCACCGCAACGCCATCGTCCTGTCGCATGACATCCACGCGACCACCCGCGCGGCCTACGCCGCGATCATCGACTCGCTCATCGCCGACGGCTACACCCTGGTCACAGTGCCCGATCTGCTCGACGACCTGGAGCCGGGCAAGAAGTACTTCAACGGCAAGTAGCCGCGGGCGGCGTCAGCCGGTGAAGGGCTCCGCCGCGGTGACGACCACGGTGATCTGCTTGCCGTTGGGAGCCTCGTACGAGGTCTCGTCGCCGGCCTTGAGGCCCATGAGCGCGGCGCCCAGCGGCGACTGCGCGCTGAAGACGTCGAGGTCCGTGCCCTCGGCGATCTCGCGGGAGCCCACGAGGAAGCGCATCTCGCGACCCATCACCTCGGCGGTCACGACCGTGCCCGAGGAGATGGTGCCCGTGAAGGCGAGCTCGCCCACGGTCGCGGTCTCCAGCTTGCGTCGCAGCTCCTGGATCCGGGCCTCCATCTTGGCCTGCTCGTCGCGCGCGGCGTGGTAGCCGCCGTTCTCCTTGAGGTCACCCTCCTGGCGACGCTCGTCGATCTCCTTGGCGATCTCCCCGCGCCCCACGTTGACCAGCTGGTCGTACTCCGCCTGCAGGCGGTCGTAGGCCTCCTGGGTGAGCCAGGTCTCGGTGCTCTCGGTCACGGTGCCTCCCTTTCGGACAAGGTGAGCCACGATATCAAGGCCCGCGCGGCGCGCCCAACTCGGCGCCCGCATCGTCCCCGCGTCAGCCCACCGGCTCGCAGTACTGGACCTCGGCGGTGGTCGCCTCCTCGGTGGTGACGATGCTGGTGGTGAGGCGCTGCTCGGGGCCGTCGGACCTCGACACCGCCTGGGTGGTGACGCCCACCTCGGTGAAGCGGGGGTTGAGCGCGCGGATCTGGCAGACGGCGTCCCGGTCGTCGTACAGGTAGACCTCGTACGTCGCCACGATCTCCGTGGCTGACTCCACGGAGAAGCCCACGTCCCTCCAGCGCACGGGCTCCTTCGCCGCGACCAGCGCGTACCAGCTGACGATGCCGATCAGGGCGGCGAGACCCAGCCCAACCAGGATCCAGCCGCGGCGGCTGAGGCGCGGCAGGGCGGACGATTCGTCCTCGGACTGCGGGGTGCTCATGATGAGGCAGGATAGTCGGGTCAGAGAGGTGGACATGTCGTCAGACTTCAGCGGCGGGCCGGGCTTCCTCGCCTTCCTCGCCACGTTCGGGCTCGTGGTCGCGGGCGTCCTGCTGTTCCTGTCGCTCAACCGGCACCTGCGCAAGGTGCGCGCCCGCGACGCCCACGATCGTGCCGCGGCCGAGGAGATTCGGGCGACCCCGGCATCGTCCGGGGACGATGCGCAGGCGGCGACGCCGTCAGGCGACGCGGAAGGCCGCGAGGGACGCGGCGATGAAGTGACAGGTGAATCCGGCGATCGTTAGCGCGTGGAAGATCTCGTGGAAGCCGAAGTACCGGGTCGATCCGCGAGGCCACTTGGTGCCGTAGATGATGGCGCCCACGGTGTAGCAGAGGCCGCCCGCGATGATGAGCACCACGACCGCGAGGCCGCCCGCCTGGTAGTACGGGCCGATGAACCCGATGGCGACCCAGCCGAGCGCCAGGTAGATGGGCACGTACATCCACCGCGGCGCGCCCAGCCACAGCACGCGGAACAGCAGGCCCAGGATCGCCCCGGCCCACACCAGCGTGAGGACCACCACCTGCGTCCTGCCGTCGAGCAGCAGCACCGTCAACGGCGTGTACGTGCCCGCGATGATGAGGAAGATGTTCGCGTGGTCCATCCGGCGCAGGATCGCCCGCGTGCGGTCCGACCAGTTGCCGCGGTGATAGACGGCCGAGGTGCCGAACAGCAGCACCGCCGTGAGCGTGAACACCGCGAACGACAGGCGTCCCGCCAGCGTGGGGGCGAGGGCGACCATGAAGATTCCGGCGACGAGCGCCAGCGGCGCCGCGCCCAGGTGGAGCCACCCGCGCAGCAGCGGTTTGCCCTCGACAGGTAGGTTCTCGGCCATGAACCTACGATACCGTAGGTTACGCGCCGGGAGTACGGTGGTGGCAGTCTCGGCCGGGAACTAGGAACGGGTGTCGATGGGCCTCAACGCGCTGGTGTACGGCACGTACGAGAAGCGGCTGGCCCGCACGCTCAAGCGCACCGGCGTGGCTCCCCGGCACATCGGCGTCATCCTCGACGGCAATCGCAGATGGGCGCGGCTGACCGGGTCGTCGACCTCTCACGGCCACCAGAAGGGCGCCGACAAGATCACCGAGGTGCTCGGCTGGTCGCAGGACGCGGGCGTCGAGGTGGTCACCCTGTGGATGCTGTCGACGGACAACCTGGCGCGCGATCCGGAGGAGCTTGCGCCCCTGCTGGAGATCATCGCCACCACGGTCGAGCGCCTCGCCGACGACGGGCGGTGGAGGCTGCAGCACGTGGGTGACGTGTCGTTGCTGCCGGCGGACACGGCTCGGCGCCTCACCGCGGCCGTGGAGCGCAGCGCCGGCGCACCCGGGCTCCACGTCAACGTAGCGGTCGGGTACGGGGGGCGGCACGAGATCGCCGAGGCCGTGCGCAGCTTCCTGCGGGACGGAGTGGACCAGGGCCACTCGCTCGAGGAGGTCGCGGAGAGCTTCTCCGTCGAGCACATCGCCGAGCACCTCTACACCAAGGGCCAGCCGGATCCGGACCTGGTGATCCGCACGTCGGGGGAGCAGCGGCTGGGCGGCTTCCTGCTGTGGCAGAGCGCGCACTCGGAGTTCTACTTCTGCGAGGCGTACTGGCCGGACTTCCGCCACATCGACTTCCTGCGCGCGCTGCGCGACTACTCCCAGCGCGAGCGCCGGCTCGGTCGCTAGCGCCGCCGCCGCATCGTCCCACCACCGCGTCCCGCCGCATCGTCCCACCACCTCCCGCGTGCGCCTCTCCACACGCCACTGCCCTGAATGGGGCCGATGCGACCATCTGCCGCACATCGTCCCTGGGCGCCGGTGGAGGGGTGCACGATGCGTGTGGAGGGGTGTTCGGGCGGCGGTCCTGGTAGTCGCGGGCGACCGGACAAACGTGGACACGCCCGAGCGCGGGTGCCGAGTTACAACTGTGTGAACTTTCGGCGCGTGGCGTTCCGGAAGGCGCCGCCGGGGCGTAGCGTCGGGCTCGTGGTAACTACACGACGTCACATCGACGGGATGTTGACGTAACAGATCGCCGACAGGGCGATCGGCGCCCTGCGGCCTTGACGCTGGGAGCCCTGTTGACCGCCTCGCCTAGCACCGTTCCTGCCACCGCCTCCGACCACACGGTCGACACGACAGTCCGCACCTTCGTGCTGGACACGTCGGTCCTCCTGTCGGATCCCCGGGCACTCAAGCGATTCGCGGAGCACGCAGTGGTGCTGCCGGTGGTCGTGATCACGGAGCTGGAGGCCAAACGCCACCACCCTGAGCTGGGCTACTTCGCCCGGTCCGCGCTGCGCATGCTCGACGACCTACGGATCAAGCACGGCAAGCTGGACGTGCCCGTGGCGGCCAATGAGGTGGGCGGCACAGTCCGTGTGGAGCTCAACCACACGGACCCGGGCGTGCTGCCGTCCGGCTTCCGGCTGGGCGACAACGACACGCGCATCCTCGCGGTCGCGGCTAACCTGCGGGCCGAGGGCCACGCCGTGACCGTGGTCTCCAAGGACCTGCCGATGCGCGTGAAGGCCTCGGCGCTCGGCATCGAGGCGGAGGAGTATCGCGCTGAGTTGGCGGTCGAGTCCGGCTGGACCGGCATGCGCGAGATCCAGCTCACCGACGATCAGATGTCCTCGCTGTGGGAGCACGAGTCGCTCATGGCTCCGGATCCGGCCGAATGCGGCGAGGACCTGAGGTCGCTCCCGATCCACACCGGCCTGGTGATCCACGCCGGACGCGGCAGCGCGCTCGGACGCATCGGCGACGACGGAGCGATCCGGCTGGTGCGCGGCGATCAGGAGGTGTTCGGCATCCACGGCCGGTCCGCGGAGCAGCGCATCGCGATCGACCTGCTGCTCGACGAGTCCGTCGGCATCGTGTCGATGGGTGGACGAGCCGGAACCGGCAAGAGCGCGCTCGCGCTGTGCGCGGGGCTCGAGGCCGTGATGGAGCGCCGTCAGCACAAGAAGATCATGGTGTTCCGGCCCCTGTACGCGGTGGGCGGCCAGGACCTGGGCTACCTGCCCGGCTCCGAGGCCGAGAAGATGAACCCCTGGGCGCAGGCCGTGTTCGACACGCTGGGCGCGATGGTCTCGAGCGAGGTGCTCGAGGAGGTCATGGCGCGCGGCATGCTCGAGGTGCTTCCGCTCACGCACATCCGCGGCCGGTCTCTTCACGACGCGTTCGTGATCGTGGACGAGGCCCAGTCCCTCGAGCGCAACGTGCTGCTGACGATGCTCAGCCGGATCGGCCAGTCCTCGCGAGTGATCCTCACGCACGACGTGGCGCAGCGCGACAACCTGCGGGTGGGCCGGCACGACGGCGTCGCCGCGGTGATCGAGGCCCTCAAGGGCCACTCGCTATTCGCGCACGTGACGCTGGAGCGGTCCGAGCGCTCGGCGGTGGCGGCGCTGGTCACCGACATGCTGGAGCGGCTCGACCTCTAGTCCGGGCGCTTCACGCCGCGAGGCCCCGCACCCGTCTCCGGGAGCGGGGCCTCGCAGCGTGTGGGGAGAGCTGCGGCGACGCGGACGTCAGTCGGCGTGCGGAGCCTCGGCGGCGATCTCCGGCGCCGGGCACGCGGCGTCCGGCACCGCCACGTCGATCCCATAGAGAGCGCGGATCGCCTCGAGGTAGTGATCGGACTCGCCGGCCTGCGCGTGCTCGCGGGCACGGACCGTCGGAGTGTGCAGCAGCGTCTTCGCGAAGCGGCGCAGCGCCAGCTCGATCTCGTCCGCGCGCTCGACGGCCTCCTGCGGCGCGCCCGCGGCGGGCCGGGACCTCGCCACCTCGCGCTCGAGCAGGCCGAAGACGTGCTCGCGCAGCGCCACCACCGCGGGGTCGAGCGAGCGTGCGGCCTCGCCGTCCCCGAACCTGGCGACCGCGTGCGCGACGATCGCGCGGGCCGCATCGATGGCGCCCACGGACTCCGTCGGAGCCATCGCGCCCACGTCGTCGAGACCGATGACTGTGACGCCGCGCAGGTCCTCCACGCCGGCGGCCACGTCGCGGTGCAGGGCCAGATCGACGAGGGTCAGCGGCTGATCGAGGCCGTCGCGGGCCGCGGCGACCAGGGTCGGCGTGAGCACCACGGACTCCCCACCCGAGCAGGCGAACACCACATCAGCCTCGCGCACGGCGAGTTCGAGACCGACCATGGGGATCGCCTCGATGCCGTGGCGCACGGCGAACTCCACGGCACGGTCCGAGGGGGAGTAGACGCCGAAGATCTGTGCACCGCGGCCATGCAGCGTGCCCACGGCGGTCTCGGCCAGAGCGCCCGTGCCCACGATCAGCACCCGCGCGCCGTCCCACCCGACTGTCGCATCGGCCAGGTCGAGCGCGACCGAGACCACCGACCTTCCCGAGGTGCCGAGCCCGGTCGACGAGGCGACCACGCGCGACGTGCGCAGCGCGGACTGGAACAGCCGGTCGAGCCGCGGCGTGACCTCGTGGCGACGCTGCGCCTCCAAGTGTGCGCGGCGCACCTGACCGCTGATCTCCCTCTCGCCCACCACCATCGACTCGAGCCCCGAGGCGACCGCGAGGAGGTGCTGAATGGCGTCATCGCCCTCGTAGGGCACCAGCGAGTCCGCGACCGTGGCGGGGTCGAGCGCGCTCAACGCGGCGATCGCCTCGATCACCTCGTGGCGCGCCGCGTCCACGTCCTCGGTCTCCACATAGACCTCGAAACGATTGCAGGTGGGCAGCACCACCGCGCCGGAGACGGCGCCGCGGCGGCCGATCAGCGACGAGGCGAGCGCGTCCGCTCCCACCTGCAA
>JAHECE010000154.1 GCA_024641895.1 Actinomycetales bacterium | reverse complement strand
GACGTCGGCCGGTGCCAACGCGGCCTCGAGTCGCTTGAGGTCGACCTCGCGGTCGCCGGGCAGGCCGACGACGACGACCTCGCGGCGCCCGCCCGGGTGGGTCAGGGCGAGAACCACGTTCTTCAGGGTGTCGGCCGGCTCCCAGGCGCGATCGGGCCGGGGGACGTCGGCGTTCGCGAGCGCGACGAGTGCCTCGATCGTGGCCGCGTCGGGGGTGTCGTGCACGACGGGCGGCGGCGCGTGGGAGGCGTCCACCGGGTTAGGCACCGGCGTCGGCACCGCCTCCACGTTCGCGGCATACCCGCCCGGCGAACGGACGAACGTGTCCTCGCCGATCGGCGTCGGGAAGAGGAACTCCTCCGATCGCGAGCCGCCCATCGCCCCGGAGGTCGCAGCGACGACGACGACCTCGAGGCCGAGGCGGGCGAAGATCCGCTCGTACGCCTCGCGCTGGGCGAGGTATGAGCGCTCCAGACCGGCGTCGTCGACGTCGAAGGTGTAGGCGTCCTTCATCACGAACTCGCGGCCGCGGATCAGCCCGGCGCGCGGCCTCGCCTCGTCGCGGTACTTGGTCTGGATCTGGTAAAGCGCGAGCGGCAGGTCCTTGTAGGAGGAGTACAGGTCCTTGACCAGGAGGGTGAAGAGCTCCTCGTGCGTCGGGGCGAGCAGGTAGTCGCCGCCCTTGCGGTCCTTGAGCCGGAAGATGTTCTGGCCGTACTCCGTCCAGCGGCCGGTCGCCTCGTAGGGCTCCTTGGGCAGGAGCGCCGGGAAGTGGACCTCCTGCGCTCCTGCGGCCGCCATCTCCTCGCGGATGACGTCCTCCACCCGCCGCAGCACCCGCAGGCCCAGCGGCAGCCAGGTGTAGATGCCGGGTGCGGCCCGGCGGATGTACCCCGCTCGCACGAGCAGGCGGTGGCTCGCGACCTCGGCGTCGGCCGGGTCCTCGCGAAGCGTTCGGACGAAGAGGGTGGTCATTCGCAGTAGCACGGGCGTCAGCGTAGCGGCGGCGCCGAGGGCCGCCTTGCGCGCAGCCCGCGGGCCGTGCCACCCGCGCCGAGCGACACTTCCGGCGCCGATAGGGGTGCCGAGGGCCCGCCTCCGGGTCGCCCGAGTGGTGCGTTTCGTGGCGCTCGGCGCAGGCACCGTGTCCGAAGGTGGCGCTCGAGGACAGCGCGCTCCACGACCCGACCGGAGGACACTAGGCCCATGCCGGAGCTGCCCGAGGTCGAGGCGCTCGCCACCTTCCTGCGGGAACACACCGTAGGCCGAGCCGTCGACGCGGTCGAGGTCGCAGCCGTCAGTGCGCTCAAGACCTTCGCCCCGCCCCCCGCCACCCTCGCCGGCCGGACCGTCACCGACGTCACGCGGCACGGCAAGTGGCTCGACCTGGCCACCCAGGCACCAGGGGCAGACCCGGCCGACGACGACGCCCTTCACCTCCTGTTCCACCTCGCCAAGGCTGGCTGGCTGCGCTGGTACGACGTGGTGCCCGGCCGACGCGCCGCTCCGGGGCGCGGGCCCCTGGCCCTGCGCGTCCGGATCGAGGGTGGCGCCGGGTTCGACCTCACGGAGGCCGGGACGCGCAAGAGGCTTGCCGTGCATGTCGTCGCACGCCCCGACGAGGTGCCCGCGGTGGCGACCCTCGGAGTCGAGCCGCTCGACCCGGCGTTCACGCCCGACATGCTCGCGAGCCTCCTTGCGGAGAAGAACCAGCAGGTCAAGGGACTGCTCCGTGCCCAGTCGTCGATCGCCGGGATCGGCAACGCCTACTCCGACGAGATCCTGCACGTCGCGAAGGAGAGCCCCTTCGCGCTCACCCGGTCCTTCGACGCCGAGCGGACCGCGCGACTGCACGCCGCGATCGGTGACGTCCTCCGCGAGGCGATCGCGGCGTCGTCGGGGCGGCCGGCAGCCGAGCTCAAGGACGCGAAGCGGGCCACCATGAGGGTGCACGGCCGCACCGGTCAGCCCTGCCCGGTCTGCGGAGACGTGGTGCGCGAGGTCTCGTTCGCGGACTCGTTCCTCAACTACTGCGCCACGTGCCAGACGGACGGTCAACCGCTCGCCGACCGGCGGATGTCGAAGCTCCTGCGCTGAGGGGATTCGCCGAACGAGACGTGGCCGGGACGACCGTGCTCAGGGGTGCACGTGCCTAGAAGAGCACGGCGCCTAGAAGAGCACCGTGGCGTAGGTGCCGACCTCGCGGAAGCCGACCTTGCGATAGGCCGCCAGCGCCGCCAGGTTGTAGGAGTTCACGTAGAGCGAGACGGTCGGCGCGACCTCTGCCAGGGCAGTTCGCACGACGGCGGCGACCCCGGCCGTCGCGATGCCGCGCCCCCGCAGGTCTGGCGGCACCCAGACTCCCTGCACCTGCGCGACGCCCAGCGAGACCGCGCCGAGCTCGGCCTTGAACACCACCCGTGGCCCCTGCGGGCCTTCCTCGATCCGGACGAACGAGCGGCCCCGATCGATCAGCTCGCGGACCCGGGACTCGTAGGCGGCCCCCGCCACCGTCGGGGAGTAGCCGACCTCCTCGGTGAACATGGCGACCGAGGCTGGGAACAGGATCTCGAAGTCCTGGCTGTCGGACCGACGCACCAGCGGGTCAGCGGGCACGAGGGGTTGGCTCGTGATCGACAAGGACGGCTGATCCCCGCGCACGTCCCGCGGCTGAGACCAGGTCGGCCGAAGCAGGTCCCAGATGCCGAGCACCGCCTCGGCCGGTCCGACGATGGACGAGCAGCGTCGCCCGCGCCGCCGCATGGCGTCCGCGAGCGCGACGACGGACTCGTGCCCGGCGCCCACGGGCACGAGGTTCGCCCCGGCCCAGCAGACCGACTTCAGCTCGCTGCCGGCGAAGACGCCGAGGAGCTGTTGCTGGAGCGGGTAGATGCCGAGGGTCTCGACGAAGCCTCCCGCCAGCACGGATCCCACCGGGTCCCGCAGACACGTCGCGAGTGCCGCGGGCCGGTCGGACGGTTCGAGGGTCCGGACGACGAGGCCACCTGCGGGGAGGGCGCCGCGGCGCCACGAGGTCATCGAATCTGCCGGAGGCTCAGCGGACGGTGACGACGGGGCCGCCGGACTCGGCGTCGGCCTCCATGGACTCCGCGATCCGCATGGCCTCCTCGATGAGGGTCTCGACGATGTCCGCCTCCGGCACCGTCTTGATGACCTCGCCACGGACGAAGATCTGCCCCTTGCCGTTGCCGGAGGCCACGCCGAGGTCGGCCTCGCGGGCCTCCCCGGGGCCGTTGACGACGCAGCCCATGACTGCGACGCGCAGCGGGACCTCCATGCCTTCGAGCCCGGCCGTCACGCGCTCCGCAAGCGTGTACACGTCCACCTGTGCCCGGCCGCAGGACGGGCAGGACACGATCTCGAGCTTGCGCGGCCGCAGGTTCAGCGACTGCAGGATCTGGATCCCGACCTTGACCTCCTCGACCGGTGGGGCCGAGAGCGAGACACGGATCGTGTCGCCGATGCCCTTCGAGAGCAGCGCGCCGAACGCCGTCGCCGACTTGATCGTGCCCTGGAACGCAGGTCCGGCCTCGGTCACACCGAGATGAAGCGGCCAGTCGCCTCGCTCCGAGAGCAGCTCGTAGGCCCGGACCATGACGACGGGGTCGTTGTGCTTGACCGAGATCTTGAAGTCGTGGAACCCGTGCTCCTCGAACAGCGAGGCCTCCCACACCGCCGACTCGACCAGCGCCTCGGGCGTCGCCTTGCCGTACTTGGCCAGCAGGCGAGGGTCCAGCGACCCGGCGTTGACGCCGATCCGGAGCGAGACGCCTCTGTCGGAGGCCGCCTGGGCGATCTCCTTGACCTGGTCGTCGAACTTGCGGATGTTGCCGGGGTTGACACGAACGGCTGCGCAGCCGGCCTCGATGGCGGCGAAGACGTAGCGCGGCTGGAAGTGGATGTCCGCGATCACCGGGATCTGGGACTTGCGCGCGATGGTGGCGAGGGCGTCCGCGTCATCCTGCGTCGGGCAGGCGACGCGCACGATGTCGCAGCCGGACGCTGTCAGCTCGGCGATCTGCTGCAGCGTGGCATTGATGTCCGCGGTCTGGGTGGTCGTCATCGACTGGACCGAGACGGGGGCATCGCCGCCGACGTCCACGGACCCCACCTTGATCTTGCGGGTCGGGCGGCGCGGCGCCAGGACAGGCGGCGCTTCCTTGACGGTCGGGATGCCGAGACTGATCGGGATGCTCACCGGACCATTATCGCCCCAAGGCCAGAACGCCGGCCTCGCGGACCGCGGTTGCTGTGAGCGACCTCACCCCGTGAGGGTGATCGGCCGGACGATGTCCGCGTAGGCGAGCACGAGACCCATCCCGAGCATGAGGACGACGACGGCGTACGCGATCGGCATCGCCTTCGCGACATCGACCGGACCCGGGTCGGGGCGTCGGCGCAGGTAGGCGATCCGCCGCCGTAGCCCTTCCCACAGCGCGCCCGCCACGTGGCCTCCGTCCAGCGGCACGAGCGGAATCAGGTTGAAGACGAAGAGCGCGACGTTCAGCGCTGCCAGGAGCGCGAGCAGGTCGGCGATCCGGGAGGCGACCGAGTACTGGTCCGAGTCGACCGAGGCGATCTCGCCGGCGAAGCGACCTACCCCGACGAGCCCGACCACACCGGTCGGGTCCCGCTCCCCGTCTCCGAACGCGGCGTCGACGACGGACACCATGCGCTGGGGCAGACTCAGGACCACCCCGACCGTCTGGCTCACCATCTGGCCGACCACGCCGGGGACCGCGGACGCCGGCTGGCGGACCTGCCCGATGCTCGGGCCGATGCCTACGTACGGGGTCGGTTCGAGGACCGGCTTGCCCGCGTCGTCGAGCACGACCTCGCCGTTCACGACGACCGGGCGATCGGTCACGAGCGGGGTCACCTGGACGGTGAGCTCCTGCCCGTCCCGTTCGACCACGACGTCGACCGTGCCGCTCCCGCCGGCCCGGATGACGCTGCTGAGCTCGTCCCAGTCCGCCACGGCCTGGCCGCCCCAGCTCAGGACCGTGTCGCCGGGTTCCAGGCCCGCGGCGTTCCCCGGGGCGACCTGGTCCGCGGGCCCGCAGTCCCGCTCGGGCTCCCCGAAGGGGATCACGCACGTGGTGACGTTGCCGAGCGTGGACGTCAGGCGCGGCACGCCGAAGCCCATGAGCACCACCGCGATGAGCACGACGGCGATGAGGAAGTTCATCGTCGGTCCGGCGAGCATGACGACGACGCGCTTCGGGACCGACTGGGAGTAGAACGCCCGGTGCTCCTCCCCCGGGGCGACCTCCGCCCCGCTAGCGGAGCGGGCGTCGTCGACGATCGTGGCCAGGACGCTCGTGGTGCCGGGACGCCGGCGCGAGGCGTTCGCCACCGGCGGGAACATCCCGATCATCCGCACGTAGCCGCCGAGCGGGATCGCCTTGAGCCCGTACTCGGTGTCACCGCGCCTGCGCGACCACACCGTCGGGCCGAAGCCGACCATGTACTGCGTGACCTTGATCCCGAACTTCTTGGCGGGCACGAGGTGCCCCACCTCGTGGAGAGCGATCGAGAGCAGCACGCCCACGAGGACGACCAGCACACCGAGGACGAACACGCCCAGCCCTTCCGTCGAGACCCGTACCGCTCCATCATCCCCCGAGCGCGGCCCGGCGGACGCCACCGACCGCCCGGGTCAGTCCCGCTGCGCGATCAAGGTCCTGGCGCGCTCGCGCGCCCACCGCTCGGTGCCCTGGAGCTCAGCGAGCGTGAGCCCCTCGACCGGCACCCCGTCGTGCTCGGACAAGACCTGCTCCACGACGCCGACGATGTCGAGGAAGCCCAGCCGGCGCGCGACGAACGCCGCGACCGCCTCCTCGTTCGCGGCGTTGAGCACGGCCGGGTGCGTCGCCGAGGCCGTGACCGCGGCACGCGCGAGCCGCAGCGCCGGGAACACGACGTCGTCGACCGGCTCGAAGGTCCACGCGGTCGGGGCGTCCCACGCACAGGGACGGGCCGCGCCGGGCACCCGGTCCGGCCAGCCGAGTCCGAGGGCGATGGGCAGGCGCATGTCCGGCGGCGACGCCTGCGCGATCGTCGAGCCGTCGACGTACTCGACCATCGAGTGCACGACCGACTGCGGGTGCACCACCACGACGATGTCCTCGACCGGCACACCGAACAGCAGGTGGGCCTCGATGAGCTCCAGCCCCTTGTTGACCAAGGTGGCCGAGTTGATCGTGACGACCGGCCCCATGGTCCAGGTCGGGTGCGCGAGGGCCTCCTGCGGCGTCACACCCTCCAGGCTCTCCCGGGTGCGCCCGCGGAACGGTCCGCCGGACGCCGTCAGGACCAGCCGGCGCACCTCCCGCGCGGTGCCGCTCCGCAGGGCCTGCGCG
>JAHECE010000153.1:1144-6435 GCA_024641895.1 Actinomycetales bacterium | reverse complement strand
CCCAGACCGCCACCGCAGGCACGCCGGCCGCAGCGAACTGGGCCGCCATGAACCGGGCGTGGGAGACGCTCACGCAGAACCCGAGTGCGCGCATGGCGAGCGGGTCCGCGACTTTCTGCCGCACCTGCTCCAGGACGCGCCGGGCCCACACCGAGTCCGCCGTGTAGACGTTGGCCAGGGCAGCGACGTCGTACCCGGTGCCGCGCCGCCACGGCACCTGGCGCAGGTCGGCGCCGTCGTGCACCCCGAAGTAGGCGAACGGGGACAGGTAGTGCTGGTCGATGGCGTCCCAGACCCGCAGCTCCGCGGCGATGCGACCGTCGAAGTGGCCGAGCACGTCGAGCCCGTCCGAGCGCTCCGGCGTCGCCGTCAGGCCGAGCAGCTCCCGCGGCCGCACGCGCTCCAGGAGGGCGCGGTACGACGGGGCCGCGGCGTGGTGGAACTCGTCCACGACGACGACGTCGAAGTGCTCCGGGTCGACCGCCTCCACCCCTGAGGCGTTAAGGCTCTGGATCGAGGCGAAGACGTGCTCGAACCGGTCCGGGCGCCGGCCCCCGACCCACAGCTCCCCGAACGACGGGTCCCGGAGCGCGTGGCGGAAGGTGCGCAGGCTCTGGTCGAGGATCTCGGCTCGATGCGCGACGACCAGGAGCCGGTCGCGCGTCAGCCTGCGGCGCAACCGCGCGTAGTCGACCGCCGCCATCACCGTCTTACCCGTCCCCGTCGCGGCGACGAGCAGGTTGCGATGGTGGCCCTGGTCGCGCGCAACGGCGACCTGCTCGAGGAGGCGCTCCTGGAAGGGTCGCAGGATGATGTCGGTCGGCGGGAGGACAAACGTGGGCTCCGCCGTGCCTGTCTCCGCACGCTCCCGGAACTCTGCGGCGGTGAACCGGACGAAGTCCCCGCTCTCCCAATACGCCTCGACGACCGCTGCCATCTTCCCGACCACGTCCGGGTTCCGGACGCCTGAGACGCGCACGTTCCATTCCATTCCTGTGACCTGCGCCGAGTACGTCAGGTTCGAGGAGCCGATGTAGGCCGTCGAGTAGCCGCCCGTGCGGTGGAAGAGCCAGGCCTTGGCGTGCAGGCGGGTCGAGGTCGTGTCGTAGGAGACGCGGACCTGGGCGCCGAGCCGCGCGAGCTCCTCCAGGGCGCGCAGCTCCGTGCTGCCGGTGTAGGTGGTCGTCAGGATCCGGAGCCGCTTGCCGTCGCGGCAGTGCTGCGCGAGCGCTGGCAGCAGCGGGCGGATGCCGCTCCAGCGAACGAACGCCATGACGACGTCGATCGCGTCCGAGGACTGGATCTCCGCGCGTATCTCGTGGCCGACGCCGGGCTCGCCGGGGGAGTTCGTCAGGAGAGTCGTGTCCGCGAGCGGGGTGAGCGGGTGCTCGATCGGGCGGGGAGAGCCGTCCGGGTGCTTGGTCAGGATCGCTGTGAGGACTTGGCCCGGGCGGAGGGGTTCGTCGCGATCCGGGTCGATCGACTCGGGGGCGAGGTCGTGCAGATAGTCGAGGAGGTCCCGGATCATGTCGACGCCGAGGGTGGCGCGGTCCTTCTCGGGGGTGTGCTCCAGGACACGGGTCACGGCTGCGGCGACGTGGCGGGCGAGGCGGTCCGGGGCGTCGGCGGCGGGTAGCTGCGTCGTTTGGGCGTGGAGTGCAGCCGTCGGCGTCGGGAGCCGGCGCGCGAGGGCGGCCGTCAGGAGGGTCTCGTACAGACCCGGGCTGAGCGCGTCGTCGCTTGTCACAGCCTCGGAGCTTAGGGGCGGGTGGCCGCTCGGCGCGCGGCGGGCGTGCCGTGTGCCGTTCTTCCCCGGCGTCTTTGCGTCTCGTCGCGGTGCCGCGAGGATCGAATCCCTGGGAGCGGCCGCGGGACCGTCGACTGGCGTGCGAGCGCGACTCTTGGGATCTCGTGTCGGCTTGTTCGCCGAGGCCGTCCCGCAGGCAGGGCCCGCGCCGAGGTGCGCCGTCTGGCTACCGCGGCCCGTGCCCGCGCCCCGGTTCGGTCGCCGGGCTGCGGCGACGGCCGCAGCCGATCGGTCAAGCTACTTGGTGCACGTCCCGGACGCCCGCAACGCCTGGAGGGTGGGGCCGTTCGGCGTTCACGTTCAGCCCCCGGCGTTCGAGCTTGTCCCACTTCGCCGATCGGCCCCTCGCGTAGCTCACCCCTGCCATCACCGTGGCGAACGTGAGGACGTGGGCGTAGAAGAAGGGCTGAAGAGCCCCGTAGCAGGCAAGCCACCCGGCCTCGCTGGACATCCGTATCGCCAGAAGGTTCAGAGCCAGGACGAGGACAGAGGTGGCGAGCAGGTAGATGCCGAACTGACCTAGGCGCCCTGCTGCGGCGGAAGCCGCGAAACCGGCGATGAAGATCGCCGACACCGCCACGTCTACCCACGGGAAGATCAGGAAGTAGGGCAAGCCGAACCTGCTGAGCGGCCCGAAGTCCCTGGTGAACAACGCCCGTCGGTACTTGGCGAGAACCTGAAACCCGCCGTAAGCCCACCGGCGGCGTTGCTTGACGAGATCCGACAGGGTGGCCGCACCTTCGGTATGGGCCACGGCGTGCGGATGCACCACCGCCTGGAACCCGGCGGCCTGGACTGCGACGGTGGCGTCGAAGTCCTCGACGACCGTGTCCGAGGAGTACCCACCCAACGACTGGAGCACGTCGCGACGAAATGCCGAGATCGCGCCGGGTAGGACCTGCACGGCGTTGATACGGGCGAAGGCGGCTCGTTGCAGACCGAGACCCGCGATGTACTCCATCGCCTGCTGCCGCCCGAGAAGGGTGCCGCAATCGGCGACCTTCACGACGCCTCCGACCGCGCCGACCGTTGCGTCCTCGAACGGCTCGACGATGCGCTCGACGGCGTCCGGCGCCAGGACTGAGTCCGCATCGACGCAGACCACCACGTCGGAGGACGTCATCCCTATCCCGAGATTCAGAGCCGACGCCTTTCCGCCGTTGCTCTTGCGCACGAGCGACATCTGGCTCGAGTCGCCGAACCGGGTGATGGCCTCCGCCACCTTCTCGGAGGTCCCGTCATTGCTCCCGTCGTCAACCACGAGCACGTCGAGCCTCTCGTAGGTCTGGAGGGCGAGGCTCTGGAGGCAGGTCTCGATCGTCACGGCCTCGTTGAAGGCGGGAACAAGGACAGACACGCTGAGGTCGGTCCGTCCCTCCCGACCTGCGACCCGCCAGACCTGGCTCCGGTGGTACCTGGTCGCCAGCGCGACCGTCGCGATCGTCTTCACCAGGACGACAACGAGCAGGAACGAGCCGGGCAGCGTCAGCCAGGGCGGCATTCGAGTCAACTTCCTTCCAGAATGCGTCGCCCCCGATGCGCTCGATGGTCGCCAGCGGATGACGCGGCCCGGCGCCTTACCAGGCCCCGGTACCTGCGTTCCGCGAAACCCGCGCACGCTTACCTGGATTCGAGTGTACGGGCGCATTCTGTGGGCGCCTGAGGCGCGGCGGCGGCGGGCACCTCCACCCCGACTCCACATGAAGTCCACGCCACCGCCGGGCCCGCGTCGGCCCGCAGCGTCCTGGACAGCGCATCTGTCGTGCCCAGGTGCGTCGAGAAGCCCCACAAGTCGTGCGATCGGCGGCAGACACGGGCTTCGAGGAGAGCGCGAACCGGAGTTGTGGGGATTCTTCGACACGGGGCGCAGACACACGGGGCGCAGACACACGGGGCGCAGACATGGAGGAGAGCCGCGGGGCACAAGCGCGGGGGCAGCCTGCGGGAGCTGCGACCACGGTGGTGAGCGTCGACCTCCACGGCACCCGCATGGTCTCGAGTTGCGTCTCTGCGCGCTCGACCGCGCCGGTGCCGAGGTTCCGTGCACGGCGCCCGACCGTGACCAGATGCACGGGATCGACCACAACTCCGGCACGGAGATGGACGAGAAGCGCAACGTGCTGGTCGAGTCGGCCCGCATCGCCCGCAGCAAGATCACGGACATCGCCGACGTCACTTCAGGAGTGGACGCGGTCCCCGTCCAGCTGCAGTCGTCCGTCTCGGACCGCCCACGCCAGCACCGCCTCGAGTCGTTCCCGAACGGGGGGCGTCACCCTCTGCGTCCCGAACACCGCCGCGGCCTCCCGCAGCAGCTCCTCGACCTCGATCCGGTGGCTCGCGCGCACGACCTGCGCCATCGCATTCGCGATCTCCTCGGGCGCCACCTCCGCGAGCGAGCGGCTCACCCCCTCCGGCGTCCGGCGGAAGCCCCGGTAGCTCTCCGGCGTGGTGCCCTCGGCCCAGTAGAACGTCCCCAGGTCTGACGATCGCCGCAGTCCCCGCGGCACGACGGTGAGGATCTCCGCCGCCCGCTTGGCCACGACGCGCTGGAAGCCGAACCGGTTCCCCACGATTCGCGCCAGCCGGCCGGCCTCGATCGGTGACTCCGTGGCGATGACGTCCAGCGCGACCTCGCGCACGGCGGCCGCAGTCCTGCGGTCGCCGAGGTGGTCCAGGCGGTCGCGGTGCTCCTCGAGCCCCGTCGTTGCCGCGGCGACGAACCGGGAGCCGTCCTCGCCGCCGGCCGGGGCTTTCGGCTCCGAGACCTCGTCTCGAACCGCCGCACCCGCGCGCATCGGCCCCGCACCGACCACCGTGTCCTGCACCCCGCGGCCCCGCTCAGCGCCGGGTGGCCGACGGCCAGCACCGACGCCCGGCGCCGTACCCCGGCCGTGCGCCGCCCCGACGATGCGCTCGACGACCCGCTCGCGCTCCGCCAGCCACGACGGCAGCCACACGTGCTCCACGGCCGGCCACCCCATCAGCCCCTGCAGGAGCGCGGACGGCAGCGCGTCCCGGTCGCCGACCGTCTTGCGCCCCGCCCACCCGGGCCCGTCGAGCAGCACCGCTACCCACGGCCCGGAGTCGTCCGCTGCGACGGCCAGGTCGATGGTGAAGTCCGAGAGCCCGATCCCGCGCCGCACCAGCAGCCCGGCCTCGGCGAGCGCGTCCGCCACGGCCTCCCGGTGCGCCTCCGTCACAGACACGGGCTTCAGCGTCTTCACCGCCTCCGCCCCGCGAGCGGCCAGCGCCAGGTAGTCGCGCAGATGAGTCAGTCCCACCGACGACGTCCGCTCCAGCTCGATGTCCTCCGGCGCGAACGACGCGTACAGGATCACCTGCCGTTTCGCGCGCGTGACCGCCACGTTGAGCCGCCGCTCGCCGCCTGCGCGGTTCAGCGGCCCGAAGTTCAGTGGCAGCTTCCCGGTCCGCGGGTCCCGCGAGAACGCCAGGGAGAAGAGGATGACGTCTCGCTCGTCGCCCT
>JAHECE010000153.1:0-1134 GCA_024641895.1 Actinomycetales bacterium | reverse complement strand
GATTGAGTGCGGCTGAGGTCGAGGTCGTCAGCGGTGATGTTGCTGAAGACCTCGCACCGTTCACGAGCTCTGGTGATGAGGACGTTGAGCCTACGCCATCCCCCATCGGACGAGAGCGGCCCGAACTGCATGGCCAGGTAGCCGTCAGCGGTACGTCCGTACCCCACGCTGATGAAAATGACGTCGCGCTCGTCGCCCTGGACGTTCTCCAGGTTCTTCACGAACAGCCCGTCGTCGGTGGCCGCGAGCGCGTCCAGCACCGTCGGCTCGTCGCTGGCCTCGAGCAGGTCGAGGATGAGGTCCCGCTGTTCCGCGTTGAACGTCACGACCCCGATCGACGTCTGACCGTCCTCCACCAGCCGCCGCCGGATCTCGCCGACGATCGCCTCGGCCTCCACGCGGTTGACCCGCCCGGCGCCGCGCTCGAACCGCCCGTCCACCCGCTGCCACGAGATGCCCGTCCCGGGCCGCCCGCCCGGGGGACCCGGGAAGCTCGCCAGCCGGCCGTCGTAGTAATACCTGTTGGAGAACGCGATCAGCGACTCGTCCTGGCTGCGGTAGTGCCACGACAGCCACAGCCGCGGCAGGTTCGAGTCCACCGCCTCGGACAGGATGCTCTCCCGGTCCGTCAGCGCCACCCCCGCGGGCAGCTCGTCGCCCCGCTCGTCCTCGCCGTCGTCCTCGCTCGGCCCGCCCCCGAACGTCGTCGGCGGCATCTGCTTGGAGTCCCCGACGACGACGACCGACCGCGCCCGACCCATCGCCCCGACCGACTCGGCCACCCGGATCTGGGACGCTTCGTCGAACACCACCAGGTCGACGTCGACCGCCCCGGGCGCCAGGAACCGCGCCACCGAGTGAGGGCTCATGAGCAGGCACGGCGTCAGCTCGCCGATGACCGAGCCGTACTTCTCCAGCAGCCTGCGGATGCTCAGCCCGCCCCGCTGGCGGCTCAGCTCCCGGTTGAGCTGCCCGGCCAGGCCCATCATGTGGTCCGGGTCGAACCTGCGCGCGGCGACGACGCGGGCCGGCAGCTCCGCCACCAGCCGATCCCGCACCTCGTCGCCCGTGCGAACGAACGTGCCGACCAGGCTCTCGCGCCGGTGCGCGTCGAACGCGTCCAGCCCGGTCGCG
>JAHECE010000152.1 GCA_024641895.1 Actinomycetales bacterium | reverse complement strand
GTCGCGGGCGTTGCCATCGGCCCCACCCTCATCTCGGGAAACGGACTCATCCAGATGGTGGTGCCGCCGGCACGACTCACGGAGGGCCTCGCCTGGGGTGGCACCGCGCTCGGCGTGGGAGTGGCGCTCGGCTCGTCCGCCGCCGGGCCGGCGATCGACGCCGCCGGAGCGCGCGGCGGCTACCTCGTGCTGGCCGGCGCCGGGGCGGCCTGCGTGCTGCTCACCGCTTCGGGCGTGCCGGCCCTGCGCGCCGGGTCACGCTGATTCCTTGCGCCCTCGCTCCGAGCCGAGGTGATCGTCGTGGACGGGGCGGGCGGCCACGTCCCGAGCCCGAGCGCCTACCATGGAAGCGCCAGGTTCACGCGGCACGAAACAGGTCTGAGATGAGCGCGCAGTTCCCCGACGACGACGGCCGCTTCGGCGGCTATGTGGACGGCGAGCCGGTCGACCCGTACGGCGCCGATGGCCAGAGCGGCAAACTGGCGCCCCCGCCGCCGCCCGCTTCAGCGCCGGTGTGGTACGGCCAGGGTCAGTACGGCCAGGGTCAGTACGGCCAGGGTCAGTACGGCCAGGGTCAGTACGGCCAGGCGCAGTACGGCGACGGGTCGTACGGCCAGCAGGGTTACCCGCACTACCCCTACCCGGCCTACGTGGTCGCGCCCAAGAGCCCGGCGCTGGCGGTCTTCGCGTCGTTCTTCGTCCCCGGCCTCGGCAGCATGATCAACGGCGATGTCAGCAAGGGCATCGGCATCCTTATCGGCTACGTGATCAGCGTCGTCCTTGCCATCGTGATCATCGGCTTCGTCGGGATGCTCGTGTTCTGGGTCTGGGGCATGGTCGACGGCTACAACGGTGCCCAGCGATGGAACGCCAGGCACGGGATCCTCAGCTGAGCGCCGGCGCGCCGGCGTCGGCGGTAGATCACCAGCTCCGGTAGGCGGAGCCCACGCCGCGCCCCGGCGTCTAGGGGACGAGAGCCGTGATCGTCGGGCCGTCGACGACGACGAGGTGTTCTCCTGCTCGCTCCAGCGACGGCCCGCCCGTGCCCTCCAGGGCGACGAGCGGCATCGTCCACGCGATCAGGCCGTCCTCGAGGCGCAGGCCGCCGACGCTGCCGCCCGCTGTCGCGCCGTCGTCCGCCATGCCGGAGACGTACAGGAGCACGCCGTCGGTGTAGGCGCGAGGCGACGACACGAGCTCCACCCGCCAGTCGGGCCGGTCCGGTGACCGGGTGTCGTGGCCGAGCAGGGTGCCGTCGTCGACGGTGAGCAGCATGTGACCGAGGACCGAGGCTGCGGTCAGGGTGTCCGCACCGCCCGGCGTGACGCCCAGCGTTCGGGCGTCCCCGGTCTCGGCGTCCACCAGGAGGACGTCGCTCGAGGGGCCTGCCACCAGCGCAGGACCGACGTCGTCGACGACGAGGGGTGGAACGTTGACGGCCCCCTGGATGACGGCGACCTCCGCGCCGCTCGAGCCGTACACCGTGACCTGCGGCCCCTCGACATCCGACCGTGTCGTGACCAGTCCTCCGCCCTGGCTCGAGGCCCAGAACGCATCCGGCCCGGATCGCACCGGGAGCAGGGCTCCGGTGTCCGACCGGAGCAGGAAGACCGAGCCGAGGATCTCCACGCCCACCAGCGACTCGCCGACCTCGACGGACTCCCAGAGCCCGCGGCCCGGGCCGCCCGTCTTGAAGGGGAGGTCCGCGGCCCACACGGCGTCTCCGTCGGCCGTGAACCTGCCCAGTCGGAACGGAGTCGCCGACGGCTCGGGACCGTCCTCGTCGTAGAGCGCGGGGTCCGTCTGCATGAGTGCCACGAGATCGGAGCCGGTCACGTGCAGGCTCGTCGCCGGGAAGGGGAGGTCGAATCCGCCGTTCTCGATGCCCGTCCCGGGGTCGAGCAGGACGACGGCGGTGCGTGCGTCGGCGCCGACCCCGCCGTTGGACACGAGGCAGGGGAGTGCGCCGTCGACGACCGTGCGCGCGCAGTTCGAGAGCACGCCGGACCTGGGCCGGTAGGTCCAGAGCGGTTCACCGCTCTCGGGCGCGAGCCCGACGAGGACGGGCAGGACGTCGCGGCCTCGGGCTGCGGTGATCCAGACGTCGCCCGCATCGATGGGGGAGGCTCCGGCGAAGCCCTCGACGAAGGAGGTCAGCTGCGCCGGGTCGTAGAGCGCGACGTCGGATCCTGCCGTGACGCCGGCCTGCTCGGCGGAGAAGGTCCACAGCGCCGTCGGGGTGTCCGGGTAGGACAGCAGCTGGACGGCGGTCGTCGGGGTGGCGCCGGGGGTGCCGGTCGGCGAGGCGCTCGGCGTCGGTTCCGGCGGCGAGGCAAGCGTGCAGCCTGAGATCGCGAGCAGGGATGTCGCCAGCAGAATCGCCGCCCGCGCGGGACGGGAACTTGCTGTGGTGGATGTCTCGCGCATGGGTGGGCCCCCCTGGCCTGGCCGCGTTCGGACGTCCTCAGCCTAGGCTCGACCCACCGTTTCGGCTCGTCGGGGAGGGCGTGGGCGGTCGTGGGGCTTCGACGACGACGCGGCGGAACTTCCCCCCGCGCCCACTGAGCTGCGGGGGCTCGTCGGCGCGGACGACGGCGACGTCGCCGAGGTCCTGGGCGATCAGGAACGCGCGGACGTTGGCGACGAGGTCGCGCCAGATCGCCTCCGCGTCGAAGGCCGGGTCCGGATCGAGTCGAAGGCGGATGGTCGAGGGACCGGTCTGCACGATCTGGGCACGGCGGACGTGGTGCGTCGGTTCCATGGCGACGCCGATCGCCAGCGGGAGCACCGTGATCTCGCGGCCGCTGGCGGTGCGCAGGTGCATCGCATCGTCGCTGCGTCCGGCGACCCGCACGGCGGGCAGCGGGTTGCCGCAGGGGCACGGGTCCGGCCGCGCCAGGACCGAGTCGCCGAGGTCGTAGCGGATGACCGGCTGGAGGTGGTTGGCGAGGTTGGTCAAGAGCGTGGTGTGCGAAGCCTGCCCCGGAGGTGTCGGCCGGAAGGCGTCGTCGACGGGCTCGAGGATGCTCCAGTCGCTGCTCAGGTGCACCCACTCGTGGGCGCAGTCGAAGCCGAAGTACAGGCCCTCGGACGCGGCGTACGCATCGCGGACCGGAGCGCCGAAGGCGGCCGCGATGTGCGACCGGACGGGGGACTCCAGGGACTCGCCCGCCGTCGCAGCGAGGACGGGCCGGATCCGTAGCCGGCCGGCGTCGTGCTCGTCGGCGAGCTGGTCGAGAGCGCTCGGGTAGCCGCCGAGGACGGTGGGCTGGAACTGGTTGAGGGCAGCGACCAGGTCGTCGAGGGGCTGCTGCACGGAGAACACCTGAAGGGTGCGAGCCGCCAACCGGCTGCCGCGTCGCCCGCGCTCGTACCAGCCTGCGCCGGCGACGTGCGTGCCGGTACCCACGACCGCGGCCTCCCTGACCCCGTGCCGTGCGAGGCCCAGCCACTGCTCCCGACCCAGCCAGGCGAGGTAGCAGCGGACGGCCACCTCGGCCTGGTAGACGGCGACGGCGCGACGGTCGTGCACGAAGAGGCCGGGGTGGCCGGTCGTACCGGAGCTGGTGCAGACGAAGGACCCGCCGCGGTAGGGGACGCCGACCCTGGCGGGGTCCGCGGTGAACGCCTCGACGTCAGCGCGAGTGACGCGGGCGTCGGTGACCCAGTCGTCGAAGGCCGCCATCAGCTCGGGCTTGGCCACCGGTGGCAGGTCGCCCAACGTGACCTCGCCGTTCGGCAGCCCGCGGTAGAGGTGCCGGTAGAAGGGCGACGCGGTGCGAGCGTGTGCGACGAGGGAGTCGAGGCGACGTCGTCGGCGTCGCTCGAGTCCTGGCCGGCCCGCGCGCTGGGCCCGCCACAGGTCCAGCGCGATGAGGGGGGTTCGTGAGGGGGTGCTCATGGCGTCCTCCGCCCGTCGTCGTACAGCTCCATGGTGCTCCGTCGCGTGCCAGGAGCGTCGGGCAACGGTGTGGTGGACGGCCGGGCGTGGCGCGCCATGCCTCGCCGCGCCATGCCTCGGCGCGCCATGCCTCGGCGCGCCATGCCTCGGCGCGCCATGCCTCGGTGACCGCGTGGTGACGGGTGCGTGACGGGCTGTTGCTAGGCCAGCAGGAAGCGGCAGGCAGAGCGTCGCCGCCGACAGGGAGGTGCGATGCACATGTCACGTCGGGCGAGCCGTTCATGATCGACGCCGCGACCGTCACCCCCGATGGGGTCGTCCACTTCTTCAGCGGCGGCCTCGTCCTGCCCTACCTGCTCGGGGGCCCGGTCCCGGGTCCCGTCAGACCCGCCGAGCCGATCAGTCTCGAATGGCCCGGGCTGACCTTCACGGCGATCGACGCCGCGTTCACGAGCCCGCGTGGGGTGACCTACTTCTTCAGCGGGTCGCAGTACGCGAAGTCCGACAGCCGCACTCGTGCGCTGATCGCCGGAGCCCGGCCGATCCGGGACCACTGGAACCAGGGCTACTGGGACAAGGTGCCGTCCGGCTGGGACCGTGACCTCAGCGCCGCGTGCGTGTGGCCCGAGAGCGGGAAGGCCTACTGGTTCAAGGGGCAGCACTACCTGCGCTACAACCTGGACCGGGACCGCGTGGACACCGACGACAGCGGTGGCTGGGGCTATCCCCTGCGCATCGCGGACTACTGGAAGCTCGGCTTCACCGAGGTCGACGCATGCTTCTGCGTCGCGCCGAACACCGGGTACTTCTTCCGCGGCGCCGACTACGTCCGCTATGACCTTCGCGCCGACGCGGTGCTCGCCGCGGGCACTCTCGCAGACTGGAAGGGCCTCACCTTCGGCGCTGCGCCGGTCGGAACCTTCGGCCCGCTGGGCAGCACGACGACGGGCTTCCGCCCCTCTGTCCACGGGTTCGCCTTCCCGAACAGCTTCACGACGCCTCCTGCGTTGATCACGGCCCTGACGGTGCTGGTCCCGGCGGCCCACTGGCTGGCGGTCCCCGGCGGGTACGGGTTGTGCGGCGGCATGGTCGCCTCGGCGCTCGACCACTTCCTGGCCGCTCGCCCGATACCTGCGACCACGACGGTCCCGGGAGCGACGGACGCCCTGCACCTCACGCTGGTCGACCGTCAGCTGGACTCGCTGGAGCTGAACGCGGCCTCGCTCCCCTCCCCGGGTGCTCCGGTGAGGAAGTTCCTCGCGTGGATGGCGATGCCGGACCGCGGCTCGGGGAGCGTGGCCGAGGCCTCGCTGCCCGAGGTGGTCGCCATCGTCGCGCAGGTCCGGGACGCGGCGCTGCGCCGGGCGAACCCGCCCACCGTCGGCCTCGTCCAGGTCGATGGCACCGGTTCGATGCTCGACAACCACCAGGTGCTCGTGACGGGCGTGCGCGTGACCTCGGGGACCGAGGTCGTGCTCGAGGTGTACGACCCGAACGAACCGCGCGACGACCGCATCGAGATCGTCGCCACCGTCTCGGGCCGCGAGGTCGCCTTCGCGCGCGCACCGGTTCCCGGACGCATCCGAGGGGTGTTCCGGATCCCCTACGCGCCGGCCCCGCCGCCGTGACGCTGCGGCCCGCCGTCGTCTGATCGGCAGAGAGGAGAACGGACATGGGCTTCGGAGGCTTCGTCGGTGCTGTCACCGGTGCGTTCGAGGACGTCGGCAGGGGGGCGGCGTCGGCCGGGAAGGCCGTGTACGACGCGGGGTCGGACCTCGTCGGTGACGCCGGTGGGGTGCTGGAGGACGCGTGGGACGAGGCGGCCGACCTGGCGGCCGACCCGATCGGCTACGTCGAGCGCAAGCTCGGCTCGATGTCCCTGGCCGACGTCGTCGACACGGTCGGCATGGGCCTCGACGACGTCGCCGCCGGCCTGGCCCGCGAGGCAGGCCTCGGTGGGCTGGTGGACGCGGTGACGGCGTTCGCGCAGGAGATCGACGCCGTCGTCGCCCGGGTGCTGCAGATGGCGCGGTGCCTGAGGTGGGCGGAGAACGCGGTGTTCTGGGGCCTGTCGGGCGGCCTGTACGCCGCACGCGTCGAGGCGCTGGTGAAGAGCCCGGACGATGTGCTGCAGCTCGTGAAGGCGGGGCAGCTCGCCAAGGCCCTGGGCGTCGGCGTCGGACCCCTTCTCGACATGGTCCCGTGCGCCGTCGAGGTCGCATTCGCGGCGCCGCTTCCCCCTGGTGGCGGCGCTCCGAGCGCCTCAGGCCCGCCGAGCGCCGTCGTGGACGCGCGCGTCGCGGGCTCGCCGCTCGGCCAGGCGGCCGCGCTCAACCCCGGAGCAGGGCTGGGCGACCTCCTCGCCGCGGGCGGCGCCCCGTCCGTCGGGGTCGTGAGTCGTTCCGGCGACCTCCTGGACGTCGTCCTCGTGCGTGAGGACGGCGCGGCCGTCACCGCGGCGTGGGCTCCCGGAGACGCGGGCTGGCGCGGCTGGTGGCCCGTGGCCGGCGGCAAGGCCGCGCCCGGCGCTCCCGTCTCGGTGGTCTCCCGGG